>JBKJWG010000179.1:0-2875 GCA_046716985.1 Anaerolineales bacterium
GCGTCGACACAGGCCATCTGCGTGTAATACTGACTTGCTCAGCAGGCGAGGACGAGGTTGTACTCGACGAGAGCATACCTCGCTCCAATCATAGTAACGAATGCAACGGAGATTGGGACTATCAAATCGAAGAGAGCGATGGCGAACTCGTCATCACCATGACCCTACCCTCCAATTTCAATGGAAACGTAAGCTGGGTCATGACCGTCGAAGTCACGTAACGATTAATCGTGTCTAGCCTAAAAAGAGCAGCCTGAAAAGGCTGCTCTTTTTTATGGCATAGCTGGCACGCTTCTTGTATATATGCATGATATGTCTAAGAAATCGAAATCCCTCGTAAATCAACATTCCAGCCGCAAGGCCCTGCTTGGCATTGCTTTGGTGTTGATGCTAGCCACGCTTGCCTGTGTGCGCTCGGCCAGCGTTGAAGATAGCGGCCTGGCCACCGAGAAGTCAGCGGAAACAGCCGATGCCGAGATCCAGGCTACGCTCAACGCGCTGCTGGGCTCGGCCACCGTGGAAAATGCCCCGGCGACCGCAACGCCCACAGTGGACCTCTCCACGGCGACGCCAACAGTTGACGAGATTCAGTTTTCCCAACTAGCCGGCACGCTGACCGCAGCGGTAACTAGCCCGACAGTCGAGTTTACAGAAGAAGCCGCAGCTTCGATAACACCCACAGCTAAAGCTACATCGTCCGGCTGCTACGCGGCCCGCTACGTCTACGACGAAACCTATCCGGACGGCACACGCGTGAATCCCGGCGAGGCGATGCAGAAGACCTGGCGCTTGCAGAACGTGGGCACCTGCGATTGGGTGGCCGACCAGTATGAATTGGTATTCGTGAGCGGCGAGCGCATGAGTGGGCAGAGTCCGCTCACTATCAACATCACCGTTCCAGCTGGCGGATACGCCAACTTCAGCGTCAACTTGAAGGCGCCCGTGACTCCCGGCACGTATCGCGGCGACTGGGTACTGCGGCTGAAAGCCAGCGGCGACACGATCGGCGTGGGCACGAACGCGGATCAACCCTTCTGGATCGAGATCATCGTGCGTGGAGCGACGCCGACCCCATAAAGGCAACATCACGGAAATAAAAAGAAGGCGACTTCGTCGCCTTCTTTTTTGTTTGGCGTAGCTAACTAAAACCCGCCGAGCAGGATGCCCAGGCCGCCCAGGATAAGGAAGGCCGGCCAGAGCAATCCGAAATCCAAGCTGAGCAAAAAGCTGACCGATAGCAGGGTGAAAACCAGACCGGCAAAGAGGCGCCCGCGTGCACGACGGCTCACTTCGTGCGTTTGCCGATATTGCTCGTAAGCGCCCGCAAAGTTACTCAGGGCAGGGAAGAGGATGAATAATGCCCACCAGTTATGCAGCTCAAAATGATAGAAGTTACGCAGCAGGAAGACCGCGCCGATCAGGATAAGCACAATGCCCGGCATCCAGCCGTGCATGCGGCCGCTGGACCAGGACCAGTCCGTTTCGTTTTCTTTCTGCTCGTTATCTGCCATTCGTTCTCCCTTTTCGGACTCAAACTGATTATAGGGGGGTTTCTAACCCGCCCGACACCGGCTCGAGGGAAAGTTGTTGTGCTCACACCTGTCCGCGAGTCACAACAACAACATTTAGTACTCAACTTGACAGATCTAAGGGGAGTGAGAATGATAATAATAACAACTCAAAATCTTTGCCTTGATTGGGCAGAGTACAATCCGCCCATGCGTTTTTTATTTTTGTTCATGGATGGCATCGGCTTCGGGGAAAACGACGCAGAAACGAATCCGTTCGTGGCCGCTAAAACACCTACATTGAGCAAGCTGCTCAATGGCAAGCAACTGGTCAAGGGCATCGCGCCTCTGGAGAGCGAGCGCGCCACGCTGCTGGCGCTGGACGCCAACCTAGGCATGCCCGGGCTACCGCAATCGGCTACCGGGCAGGCATCCTTGCTAACCGGCAAGAACGTGCCGCAGCTGGTCGGGGAGCATTATGGCCCCAAGCCGAACAAACCTGTCGCTGCCATCGTGCGCGAGGACAATCTGTTCATCCAATTGCAACAACGCGGCTACCGCGCGGCGCTGCTGAATGCCTACCCCCCGCGCTATTTCGAAGGCATGGCCAGCGGCAAACGTCTCTTTTCGGCCATTCCCCTAGCAGTCACCAGCGCGGGCATCCCGCTCAAGACTGCAGAGGATTTCTACGCCGGCACCGGCTTCTCAGTGGATTTCACGGGTCAAGGCTGGCGGAGGCAGCTTGGTTACAAAGACGCGCCGCAAATGAAAGCTGAAGAAGCCGGCCGCTACATGGCTAAAGAGGTGAAGAGCTACGACTTGGCATTCTTCGAATTCTGGCCCAGCGATTACGCCGGCCATCATCAAGATCGCCAAGGCGCGATCGACCTACTTGAACAGATAGACGCGGTGTTAGGCGGCCTGCTGGCTGAATGGAAAGACGAGGAAGGCTTGATCCTGATCACTTCGGACCACGGCAACATGGAGGACTTGAGCCAGCGTCACCATACGACCAATCCCGTGCCGGCTTTAGTGATCGGCGCCAAAACTTTGCGCGATAAATTTTGCGCCAACTTGACAGATATTAGTGGCGTGACGCCGGCCATCTTGCAGTTTTATCCACCTAAGAGCTAACATGGCCTTGATCAAGCGCACGGCTGCGGTGACTGGAGCCTTCAGCTACAGCGGGCAATATATCGCGCGGCGCTTTTTGGAAACCGGTTGGGACGTGATCACCTTCACGCGAGATGCGCATAAATCCCATCTGCTGCAAGGAAAGATCCCAGCCTTTCCGCTCGACTTCTCCGATCCGCAATCGCTGACCAAAAATTTGCGCGGCGCGGACACCTTGGTCAATACCTATTGGG
>JBKJWG010000180.1:0-4527 GCA_046716985.1 Anaerolineales bacterium
GCCATCACGTTGCGCTGGGTGGCACTACTGGCGCTGGCCTTGCTGCTGGCCGCGCGCGGCGCTAGCGTGATCACGCTGCCCGCGTTGCTTGGCGCCGGTGGCGCTTGGAATTTGATCCTCTCAGTTAATTGGCTGCGAGGAAAATCATCTCGTCGGCAGGAGATAGCTGGCTTACTCGTCGACTTTGCACTTGCTGCTGGGCTCTTCTATTTCAGTCGCACGCTGCTCGGCCCATTGATTTGGGCCGCTCTGCTGCCAATCACCAGCGCGGCCTGGGTTTTCGGCTTGCCAGGTGGGGTGGGAGGCGCGTTGGCAGCATTGTTAGGCTTTGCCGCAATAGCTGTTGTCGATGTACCGCTTGCAGAGATTCCAGTGCAAATGCTCAACCCAGTGGGGGTTTTCCTGGTTGCCGGACTTGTTCTCGGTTTCGCCGCTCGCCAAGTTCAATTGCGACTCAAGCAAAGTGGCGATCTGGACCTCAGCCGCCGATCAGAAAGCGGGCGCCGCGAACGCGAGCGCGTCAAGGCGCTTTATGAGGTCACCACCACGCTTAATTCCAGCCTGGTGTTCGACCAGGTGCTTGAACTCGCTTTGGATCTTTGCATCAACTCCCTAACCGAGGCCAATGAAACAGTCTCGCGGGCAGTAGGCGGCATTCTGCTCTTCCACGAAGGCGGGTTGCGCCTAGCCGCCGGACGCCGCCTGGCCGCCAAAGATATCGGCCGCGTGCTGCCTGCGCAGCTGGGTGCGCTGGCAGAGTTGATGCAAAATGGCGAAGCGCTCACCCTCACCCAACCCGGCAAAGATCCCGAGTTGAGCCACATCGCAGGGTTGCAAAACTGTCAAAGCCTGTATTGCACACCGCTGCGCTTCGGCATAGATCTATTCGGGGTCATGTTCTTTGCGCACCCTGAGGAAAACTTCTTTACCACAGAGCGCTGTGAGCTTATTGACGTGGTCGCCCGCCAGGTAATGGTGGCTTTGCAAAACGCGCAGTTGTACGAGGCGCTAAACGAAGAGAAGGAGCGCATCGCTCTTATCGAGCAACAGGCGCGCAATCAACTTGCGCGCAACTTGCATGATGGGCCGACCCAATCGGTGGCGGCCATTGCTATGCGTGTCAATCTGGCGCGCAGGCTGCTAGCCAAGGATCCGGTTGCAGCGGGCGAAGAGCTTTATAAGCTGGAAGATCTGGCACGGCGCACGACGAAAGAAATCCGTCACATGCTCTTCACGCTGCGGCCGCAGGCGCTCGAGAATTCTGGCATAGTGGCTGCTCTTAGGGATCTTGCTAATCAGGTCGAGGAGTCTTACGAACAAAAGGTTCTGGTGGAGGCGGAGGCTGAAGCCGTCGCCCGCATGGACCTCGGCCGCCAAGGCGTGCTGTTCTATATAGCCGCCGAAGCGATCGCCAATGCTCGCAGGCACGCCCAGGCCAAAACCATCACGGTGCGCCTCAGCAAGCCCGAGCGCGATGTGGTTCTGCTGGAGGTCGAAGATGATGGCCAGGGTTTCACCGCACAAGAAGAGCAGGCCAAACGCGCCAACGATGGCGCCCTGGGCCTGGATACTTTGCGTGAGCGCGTGGAATTGATCAATGGCGTGATGCGGCTCGACAGTCAAAAAGGGCGCGGCACACAGCTGCGCGTGTGGGCTCCGCTCAGCGAGCAGGCGGGCGAACGGCTGCGGCAGGGCAAATGATAAAGGGGAATTGGCCGCGCAGGCTCGGCGTTTTATGGATTTTTGCCTTCATGCTCTGGCTGCCATTTGAAGATACGGAGATTTGGATGAGCGCGGTCCTCGCCTTGGGTGCTTGCGTTTGGATCGCATTGCGCATATCCTCAAAGCAACGGGCTAATTGGTGGACAGCCGTTGCCTTCGGGGTGGCGCTGGGCGCCGCAGTTCCCTTGCTAGCCATCACATTAATGGCTTTCAAGAGTGGCTTGCACGGGCATGGCTTTCCCGATTTTACGGTGCGCCAAATGACGGTCATTTGGAATGTCTTCCCATTCAGTTTTCTGGCGGGTGGGTTGTTGGCTATTTCATTGCACTTGTTCTTCGCACGACGGGGGAAAGCGAACTGAGCAAGATCTATTTTTAGGTCTTGTGGGGGAGGTCGCGAATCGGGAGTGCGGTCATGTCAAAAAAGTGTTTCGAAAGTTGCTGATCAGCACTTGCGCCGGCTTACTTCAAACAGCTGATGTCTAACAACTCGGCGTCCTGGATAACGAGACGTTGCTTGTGCTAATTTTGATTTAGGGCGGCGCATAACTGAGCTAAGGCAACCCACGTTGCTGCTAGCAGGGTAAGAATGACGTAAAGGTGTCCGTGCGGCTTTCGCAAGACCTGGCGGCGGCTCTGCCGCATACCAGCCTAAGGGTCATTTCTGACGGAGGGTATATGTTTAAGCAAGAAAAACCAGCTGAAGCTATTCAGGCTCTTGAATCTCACTTTCGAAAACCAAAAGCCGATTAGAATCCCGGTGAACAAATGATAAAAAAAATCCGAGCCTGGCTGGCACCGCCGGACCTGGGGGACGTCGAGAAAAATCGCAGGGTGAAATTGCTTCACCCGATCCTGCTGGCCTTAATCCTTTCAACGCTTGGCTTTCAATTGGCCTTACTATGGCTAGCCCCGGAAAACTGGGTGGTTAAGTGGATTTTGTTTGCGGCTTTATTGTCCGAAGCTTTGTCCTATTGGCAGTTGCGCCGCGGGCAGATCGGCATCGCCGTGGCCGGGTTGCTCTCTTTGCTGTGGGGCATATTGATGATCTCGATCTTTCTCGGCAGTGGCATCCGCAGTGTTTCCACGCTCGGTCAATTGTTAATTATCGTCATGGCAGGCTTGCTGGTGAGTGAGCCTTTCGCCGTGTTGGTCGCCATCTTAAGCATTGCAGGCAACTACGTGTCCATGCTAGCCGAACAGGCCGGCCCCTTACCATTCGCCAATTTGACTTTTGCATTGCCTTCCGTGTGGGTTTTTCAATCTATTTACTTTTTGGCCGCGCTGGGTTTGATGCAGGCCTATATGCGCAACATACGCTCTTCTTTTGACGAGGCGGGCCAGAACGCGAAATTACTGAAAGATCGCGTAACCGAATTGCGCCAGACGCAAGCCCAGCTCGAACTGAGCGACCAGAACATGCGCCGCCGCGAAGCCATCTTGGAATCGGTGAGCATCGCCGCCGAAAAATTGTTCCGCGGCAAATCTTTCGGCGAAAGCGTACAGCAAGTGATCAAGGATTTGGGACAGGCCACCGGAGTCGATCGGGTGCATATTTTCGAAAACCATCGAGACCCGGTCACGGGCGACCTGCTTTCCAGTGAGCGCTTTGAATGGGTGGGACAGGGTATCCCTCCTCAATTACGCGACCCGCGCTTTCAATCCATGTCCTATAGAGATTCTGGCTTGGGCCGTTGGGCGGAATTGTTAGCCCGCAATGAAATACTAAAAGGCAATGTCAAAGATTTGGCTGATGGGGAGCGAAAACGCCTTCAACCTCAGGCGTTGCTTTCAGTGTTGCTCGTACCCATTTTTGTGGGCGATGACTGGTGGGGCTTCATTGGCTTCGACGAAGCCAAATGGGAGCGGCAATGGTCCCCTGCGGAAGAGGATGCCTTGCGCGGCGCGGCTGGAATTCTGGGCGGAGCCTTTGAACGCCGCCGCACGGAGCGAGCGCTGAACCAAAGCGAAGCGCGCTACCTGGCAATTTTGCAAGATCAATTCGACTTGATCTGCCGCTATACGCCGGAGGGCCGCGCTACTTTTGCCAATGAGGCCTATTGCCGCTATTTTGGCATCAGCCAGGACGAGGTAACAAATCATATGATCTGGGCGCACGTCCTTCAGCCGGATGTGGAAGCGCTACGGGCCAAGATCGAATCGCTGACGCCGAAACAACCGGCCGGCATCAGTTTGGCGCGCAACCGCCGCGCCGACGGCGAGATGCGCTGGCTAGAATGGACCGACCGCGTCATCTTCGACGAAACAGGCCAACTTATCGAAGTGCAAGCTGTGGGGCGTGACATCGATGAAGAAGTGCGCCTGCGCAAACAACTCGAAGAAAATTTGCGCACTACAGAAACCCAGGCTATGACCGATCCTTTGACCGGGTTGCTTAACCGCCGCGCCATCATGCAGCATGCCGGCGCCGAGTGGGAGCGCGCTAAACGCGAAAAACGCCCGCTTAGCCTGGTGATGATGGATATGGACCGGCTCAAGCAGGTAAACGACACCTTGGGTCATCTTGCCGGTGACGAGGCCCTGAAAGGTTTGGCCACCATGATGCGCAACAGCATGCGCAGCTACGACTGGGCTGGCCGCTGGGGCGGCGACGAATTTCTCTTGGTGTTGCCCGGGGCGGATGCGGAGGAGGCGCACAATGTGGCCGAGCGGCTGCGGCTTCGTTTCAAACAAAAAAAAGTGGAATTGAAAGATCAAACAGAGTTTGAGTTGGATGTGAGCATGGGCGTGGCCAGCCAACTAGAGGTCGAGGATGATAAAGACTCATTAGAAAACCTGATCACG
>JBKJWG010000181.1:0-2691 GCA_046716985.1 Anaerolineales bacterium
CCTGGTATGTAGTCCATTGCTATTCGGGCTACGAGAACAAGGTTCGCCACAATCTGGAGCAGCGCATTGAATCGATGGGTATGAAAGACAAGATCTTTGATGTTGTCGTCCCTACCGAAGAAGAGATCGAAGTCAAAGAGGGCAAGCGTCGCACCGTTGAGCGTCGCGTGTTCCCCGGTTACATTCTCGTTAATATGGTCTTGGGCGAAGAATCCTGGTACGTCGTGCGAAACACGCCCGGCGTCACCAGTTTCGTCGGCCAGGGCAACACGCCGCTGCCTCTGCGCCCGGAAGAAATTTCGCAGATCGTTAAGCGCATGGAAGCCGAAGCTCCGCGCATCAAGGTCACCTTCCGCCAGGGCGAGCGCGTCCGCATTGTGGACGGGCCCTTCAACGATTTTCGCGGAACAGTCTCGGAGATCGATATGGAGCGCGCGAAGGTGCGCGTGATGGTCAATTTCTTCGGCCGCGAAACACCGGTCGAATTGGATTTCTTGCAGGTCGAAAAGGCCTAAGATTGCGGGAGACCGCGGGCAAAGCTCGTGGTCGCTAACACCGCGAAGGAGAAAGAATGGCAAAGAAACTCAAGGCAGTCGTAACAGTCCGAATTGAGGCTGGCAAAGCCAGCCCGGCGCCGCCTATCGGCCCGGCGCTCGCCGGCCACGGCATCAACTTGATGGGCTTCTGCAAGGAATACAACGCCCGCACGGCCAACCGCGCCGGCGACATTATTCCCGCAGAAGTATCCATATACACGGATGGCTCTTTCACATTCGTGCTCAAGACGCCGCCTGCATCTGTTTTGCTGGCGAAAGCAGCCAAGGTTGAAAAAGGTTCCGGCGAACCCAACCGCCAAAAGGTGGGCGAGGTGACGCGCGCCCAGGTGCGCGAGATCGCCGAAGTCAAAATGGTCGATCTGAACGCGCATGACATCGAAGCGGCAATGAAGCAGATTGAAGGAACCGCCCGCAACATGGGTATCGTCGTCGTAGACTAATTCAAAAGTGGGAGGGTTTTGCGAACCAAAAACACTCGCAACCCGATCGAACCACAAGGAGTAAAAATGGCAGAAAAATACAGAGGCAAAAAGTACAAAGCAGTCGCAGCAAAGGTGGAGCCACTCAAGGAGTATTCTCCGGAAGAGGCGGTAGCCTTGGCGAAGGAAACTTCTTACGCCAAGTTCGACGCTACCATCGAAGTGCATATACGCCTGGGCGTCGACCCGCGCAAAGCTGATGAGCAGGTGCGCGATGTGGTCAACTTGCCGCATGGTTTGGGCAAGAAGATCCGTGTGCTGGTGTTCGCTCAAGGCGAAGGCGCCAAGGCTGCCCGCGATGCGGGCGCAGACATTGTGGCTGACGATGAAGTCACACTGAAGAAGATCGCCGACGGCTGGCTGGATTTCGACGTGGCGCTCTCCACGCAGGAAATGATGGGGCAGCTCGGCAAGAGCGGCCTGGCACGCGTGCTTGGCCCGCGTGGGCTGATGCCCAATCCAAAAGCCGGCACCGTGGTGGCTTCCGCCGCCGACTTACCGCGTGCCATCAAAGAGGCCAAAGCTGGCCGCGTGGAGTTCCGCCTGGATAACACCGGTAATATCCATGTTCCGATCGGCAAGGCTTCGTTCAATGAGAAGCAGCTCTTCGAAAACTTCACCACACTCATGGATGCCATAGTCAAAGCCCGCCCCCCAGGTGCAAAAGGCATTTTTATCCGCCGCGTGGTATTGGCCGCAACCATGGGGCCGGCCGTGCGCGTGGATGCCTACAAGGCCCAGAACATCGGCGCCGAAGAGTAGGAATTTGTAGTAAAATCTCGTCCGCAAGCGCCTGAACTTAGGGCGCTGCTCTGCCAGAGACAGCAGGCGTGGTGCTAAGCAAAGCTTAGCGGGCCACTTAATCCCCTGCCGAGGTAAGGGCTGATCGCAGTCGTTTGCTTTGCTGCGTTAAAGTCTTTGCTTCGTTCTGAGGCAAAGACTTTTGTTTTGAGGAGGTAACAGTTTGGCGCTTACGAAGGATAAGAAACAAGCCATCGTGGCTGAATACGAAGATTGGCTGAAGAAGTCTGAAGCCATCTTCCTCACCGAATACAGCGGTCTGACCATGCCTGCGTTCGACGAATTGCGCAAACGTATTCGCGAAGCGGGCGGCGAGTTCCATGTGGTGAAGAACACCTTGAGCAAGCTAGCTCTGAAATCTGCCGGCTTGGATGCCCCCGCGGAGATGCTGGAAGGCAGCACCGCTATCGGGCTTGCGTTCTCAGATGCTCCCGGAGTAGCCAAGGCCATCGCTGATTTCGCCAAAGACAAGGAAGCGGTCAAGATCAAAGGCGGCTTTCTCGGCAAGCAGTTCCTCAGCGCACAAGAAGTTATGCGCCTGGCGACTTTGCCGCCGCTGCCTGTGGTGCGCAGCCAGTTCCTGGCGTTGCTCAACACACCTGCTACCCAGTTGGTGCGTTTGTTGAATGAGCCTGGTCGCCGTGTGGCCCAGGTGCTCAAAGCCTATGCCGATAAAGGTGCATCGGCCGCGGCCTGAAATCAAAAAAATAATCAATATTTGAAGGAGAAAGAATGGCTGATCTAGAGAAGTTGGTACAAGATTTAGGTAAATTGAGCGTGGTGGAAGCCGCCGAGTTGGTTTCCAAGCTCGAAGAGGCTTGGGGAGTTTCCGCGGCTGCCCCCGTGGCCATGGC
>JBKJWG010000182.1:0-3185 GCA_046716985.1 Anaerolineales bacterium
CATGTTAACCGCGCCCTACGTCATCTGGTGCACTATTATTAGTGGGTTAGTAGGACTCGTAGGGTTCGTATTCCTGGTGCTGTTTTATACCTTGGAAGGCCCGGCCCTACTTGAGGGTCAACCTGCCCGTTCCCTGAGCTTCGGAACGCTGAATGATGCCAGCTATATTTTTGTAGCGCTCTTGTTGCTTCCTTTTGCATTGGCGTTCTATCGAGCTACTCGAACGAAAGCCCCCGCATTAAGCCTCTCTGGCCTCCTGTTGGGTGTGGTTGGTCTGCTGTCGATGGCGGTCAGTCAGGTGCTTTTTGTTTCGCGTATTATCAGTGAGGAACAAGCGGGCCCCTTGCTCACTGTGTCTATCGGGGTGGTAGGCGCATGGCTTCTGCTGACTTGTATCGCCGGGCGCAACGTGGGAAACCTGCCCCGTGGGTTAATCTGGCTGGGTATTGCATCCGGCTCAGGTATGCTGCTTCTGCCAATCACTTTCTTTTTGGCCGGGGCCCCCCTAGCAAGTGACGTAACAGCCGAAATGCCCAGTATTCCGGCGATTATTGGTTTTGCACTTGGCATACTCGCTCAGGCTATCGGCTGGCCGGTGTGGGCCTTTTTACTGGGGCGATACCTCATGCGGCCTCATTAGTTGCCCGGTCTGAGCCCGGGATAATAATCTAAATGTCATTTGGCCCGAAAAAGAAATATGAAAAACGAAATTCTCTATACACCCAGCTGGCAAAACCGTTTTTTTCACGCGATTGACAAATTGCCTATTCCGAAGCCGGTTATCGCCATCCTGCTTTTTGCAGCCATCGCTTTCCTCAATCATCTTCTTCCATGGATCGAGAGGAAACTGCCTTGGGGAAAAGTGGATGTAAGCCAGTTTAGTTTCCTTATCTGGTTTTTGGTTATTTTTGTTGCCTCTGACTATTTCTTGGCTTATTCAAAAAAAGCCATGGCCGTTTTTCGACCGGCTTTAAATGTAAGCGATAGAGAATATAGTCAATTGACCTACCGCTTTATAAATTTACCCAACCGCATCGGGTGGATCATTACATTTGTACTTGCCCCAGTGATCGCAGTAGGTATTGTCCCCTCTTTGCCTATTTATCTGCAATCCGGACTTTCACTGTTAACGATCTTTATTACGCAAGTTTTTAACGGTAGTCTAGCCCTCGCCTTTATTATTAATATTTTTCGGCAATATGGATTAATTGGGCAGCTTTATGCACGGGTTAAACTAATAAACATTTATCATCTAAACCCTTTATACGCTTTTGCCGGGTTTGCTTCGCGTACCGGTATTTTTCTTATCCTTGCCAGCGTCTTAAATTATCTTACCAACCTAGCCTTTGCGGAAGACAATACGTCAATTGGAAGCTTTCTTTTCTTTAGTACGATCAATCTTGCCATGGCCATAGGGGCATTTATCCTGCCATTAGGAGGCATCCATACAAGGCTCGTCGAAGAAAAAGAGCGCGTGAGTAAAGAGAATGACCGACGTTTGGAAGAAGCACATAAGAAATTGCATCAAAGATTTGATAAAAATCAACTGAAAGATATAACCGAGGTGCGCGGTTCGATCTCGGCTTTTTTGGACTTGCGCCATGAAATCGAGAAGGTCTCCACCTGGCCCTGGGAGCCGGGGACTTTACGCAACTTTATCATCGCGCTGCTAGTGCCAATGACGGCGTGGATCATCCAGCAGGTGTTGCTGCGCACTGTGGTTAAGTGATGGCGACGAAAGGGGCAATTTTGCATCAAGGGGGCTCTTGGTTAGCAGTACTGCTGGCCTTTTAAAAAACAAGCTGTCTGAACCAGTTGGCTTGACCAAATGGCGTCTTATCGGAAATCTGCATGCTTAAGACATAGTTGGGCGGCCTTTTCGTCCCTTGGAACATACCGGCAGTAGCGAGCCAAAAAAACCACATTACAGGAGGTGCAACAATGAGTGCAATAGTTGAGAAGTTGTATGAGAAGTACGCGTGGATCATCTTTTTCGGGTACGGCTTCCTCGCCGTGATAGCCGCTCTCATTATTTTACTGGGCACACCAGTAAATCCACCATCGCCCGAAGGCATGACCGGTCTCACGCTGGCTGAAATGGGCGCTCGGATTCCAGGCCTACTCGGCTTTATCAGTTCGATTTCGACGCAACTTGGCAATTTCATGCTCGGATACGGAGTGCTGATCATGGGCGTAGCCGCCATACCATACAGGAAGGGAGAGAAGTGGGCTTGGTACACTTTTTGGATCCTTCTAGTCAACGTCTGCATTCAACTGGCCAATAGCCGCGGTGGATATCTATGGCAGCTCGATTTTGCTTTCATTTTTGTCGTTTTGGCAGGTCTTTTCATGCCCTATCGAAAATTCTTCCTTAAGCAGAGAGTCACGCCATAGCGAAAGGGGAAAGGCGCAAGCCCATATCGCTGGGGGCTCTCTAACGATATTTTTGCTGCTGTTTGGCAGTCGCGGAGTTCACATGTCAGAAACTGTTGCCATCATCTTGAGCTTTCGCCAGAACGAAACTGAGCAATTTGAGAAGCTCTTTTCCGCTGAGGTCTATCCCCTCTGGCAAGAATTCAAGGCTAAGGGGAAGATCATCGCCGCCTCACTCACCCCCGCGCTGGATGCTCCCGAAATGAAAGACGGAGTTCGCGAATATATCCTCCTAGTTGAGGTGCCTAGCAGAACTGAACATGAACAATTTGACACAGACCCGCGCTTCCTGAGTTTCTTGAATAAGGTCCAACCATCGCAGCCACTTGAACCCAAAGTCTGGCCGAATCTCTCCCTCGCCACTGATTTCCCCCCGTAAATCGGGTTTTTTATTGTTAATTCTTGTAGGTTTGAAGCAGTTTCGGCCCGTTTTGGGTGCAATCTGAGTGAGGCGACACGGTAGTTAAATCAAGGAGGTTACACAACTCACGCACGGCTTGCAGGATGTTAGAATGATACGGAGGCAAAGCTGTGACCCATTCCGAGAATGATACTGAGGGGTTAAACTCCAATAACGCGTTCTGGAATCCGATCACCCGAGCCGGCGAGAAAACAGCCATGATCCACGCCGGATTGGAACTTCAGCTCTGGGCAAAAATCGCGGCTGGGCATCGCACGGCGAAAGACCTTGCCCAACATCAGGGTTGGGATCTGACGGGCACGCGCACATTACTCGATGCACTATTTGCCAT
>JBKJWG010000183.1:0-3784 GCA_046716985.1 Anaerolineales bacterium
CAAGATGTGAGCTTGCCCAGCATGTCGGCCAGCGTGCAGACGCTGGTAGAACGCGGCTGGCTGGAGCGCACCCGCTCCACCAGCGATCGCCGCGTTACGGAGTTGCGCGTGACCCCCAAAGGCCAGCGCATCCTGGCCTTTGAGCACGAGCGCTTCGTGGCCTGGACGGCCGCTTCCTTCAAAAAGTTGAGTGCAGAACAGATCAAGCAAGTCGAACAAGGTTTGGATACACTCCTGCGTCTTTTCGAAGACGGCGAAGTGCGCCCAAGCGTCGAAGAAATTACCCAGAAAGTTTAGAAAGGATTTCCCAGTGCAAGCAACCCAAACCATGGGCCGCAAGCGCGGAGCGCAGCGACCCGCCATGCCCAAAGGCGTTATTGGGCGCGCCGCCCGCTACCTGTTCCGCACCAAGTTGGCCATCCTGCCCTATATCTTCTTGTTCATCGCCACGCTCTCGCAGTTGGCAGTGCCGCGCTTACTGCGCAATATGATCGATGCGGTTACCCAGGGCGCGATCGCCAAGCAGGTGCTCGAAAATGTGGGCCAGATTCCCGCAGCTTTAGTATCGCAAGCGCTGCCGCGCATACTTGAATTCCTCAACTTGCCGGCAAACATGAGCGTGGATGAACTCATCGCCCACATGACCTCGATGCAAGGTGATGCGCCCGGCATCGTCATCCGCTCGGGCATCTTCATTGTCGTCTTCGCCGCGCTACGCGGCCTGTTCGCCTTTCTGCAGTCATACTGGGCAGAGCGCAATTCGCAGTCGGTGTCTTTCGATCTGCGCAACGATCTGTATGCCAAGATCCAGCGCCTGTCCTTCTCTTATCACGACCGAAACCAAACCGGCCAACTCATGATCCGCGCCACTGACGACGTGGAGAAACTGCGTCTTTTCCTTGGCCAGGGCCTGGTTCAGCTGGTCAGCGCGCTCTTACTGGTGACCGCAGTGCTGATCATCCTCTTCACCACTAACGCCCAACTCGCTCTGGCCACCATCTGGATGCTGCCGGTAGCGCTGGCCCTGTTCATGTTCTTCGGCACCATCAGTCAGCCTTTATTCTCACAAGTGCAGCAAAAGCTTTCGGCGCTGAACACGGTTCTGCAGGAAAACTTGGCCGGCATCAAAGTAGTCAAAGCTTTCACCCGCGAGAAAAGCGAGCAGGCCAAGTTCAGCAACGCGGCCGATTTGCTGATGAAACAGCAGATCACCATCGCCCGCGTATTTACGTTCCTCTTCCCAGTCATCTTCCTGGTGGCCAGCCTCGGCCAGGCCACCACGTTGTATTTCGGCGGCAAGCAGATCATCGCCGGCACACTTTCGTTGGGCGAATGGCAGGAATTCAGTTTGTATCTGATCTACTTGTTCATTCCTCTGGCGCAGTTTGGCTTCATCATCACCCAGTTCGGCCAGGCAGTTGCTTCGGCCGGACGCATTTTCGAGATCCTCGACGCCAAGTCGGATGTGACCGACAAACCCGGCGCCATCCCTTTGCCGCCGGTGAAAGGCGACATCAAGTTCGAGGACGTCACCTTCCGCTACTTCGGCAGCGGCGACCCGGTACTCGACCATGTCAGTTTCGAAGCCAAGCCGGGCCAGACCGTGGCTTTGTTGGGAGCTACCGGCTCGGGCAAAACTACCATCATTAACTTGCTGCCGCGCTTCTACGATCCCACCGAAGGCCGTATCACCATCGACGGGTACGACCTGCGCGATGTGACCCTAGAATCATTACGCGCCCAGATCGGCATCGTGCTTCAGGAGACCACTTTATTCAGCGGCAGCATCCGCGACAACATCGCCTTCGGCAAGCCGGAGGCCACGATGGAAGAAGTGACTGCGGCGGCAAAAGCTGCCGCGGCGCACGACTTCATCGTCTCGTTCCCCGAAGGGTACGAGACGCCAGTCGGCGAACGCGGCACCACGCTGAGCGGCGGCCAGAAGCAGCGCATCGCCATTGCGCGGGCGTTGCTGCTCAACCCGCGCATCCTCATTCTGGACGACTCAACTTCCAGCGTGGATGTACAAACCGAAGCGCAGATCCAGACTGCGCTGGACAAATTGATGAAGGGTCGCACGTCCTTCGTCATTGCCCAACGCATCAGCACCGTGATCAACGCGGACCAGATCCTGGTCCTCGACAAAGGCAAGATCGTTGCCCGCGGCAAGCACGCAGAACTAATGGAAGAAAGTGAAATCTACGCTGAAATTTACAACTCCCAATTGGTGGGAGATGCGGCTGAACAAGCCTAAACGGAAATTGGAGATAACGAATGTTTGGAAGCCCACGCGCGCTGCTTGACCAGGAAAGCTTAAAACCCAAACGCGCCACCGAAACATTGGCGCGCCTATCCGCTTACTTCAAACCCTTTTGGCCAGTCTTGCTGTTAGCGGCCATCTTCATCACCGTGTCCACCTGGGCACAGGTGACCACGCCCGAACTCACCGGCCAGCTCGTAGATTGTTATTTAGCGCCCGCGGCGGCCTCCAGCTTCAACCAATCGCCGCTGGCAACCGATGCCGCGGGCGCTTCCGAGTCGAATTGCTGGCTGGGCGCGGGTGTGGAAGCAAAGGGATTTACGCAAAATCTAATTAAGGGCGTATTCACGCTGAGCGGTTTCCCTGCCCCCACCAACACAATGAGCGACACAGATCGCATCGTCGGTTTGGGGGGGCTGGTCATCGTGGTCATTGTGCTTTTCGTTATGACTTCCGTTTTTATCGGCCTGACCTTCTTTTCAATGAGCTGGGCCGGCCAGCACGTACTGCGTTCGTTGCGTGTGATCGTGTTCGAGCATTTGCTGCGTCTGCACATCGGCTATTACGCCGAGCACGAAGCAGGCGATCTGATGAGCCGCATCACCAACGATAGCGACACCATCCAGCAAGCGTTGAGCTTTGCGCTTGTCAACGTGGCCAGCGGCATTCTGCTGCTGGTGTGGATCGCCTACAACATGCTCACCAAGAATTTGCCTTTTGCGCTGCTCAGCATGGCGGTCACCCCGCTTATGTTGATCACCACGCTGTGGTTCTCGGACCAGGCGCGCAAGGCTTTCCGCAAGACGCGTGTGGAAATGGGCTCCGTGAACGCCAATCTGCAGGAAAGTATTTCGGCAGTGCGCGAGGCGCAAGCCTTCAACCGCGCCGAAGAGAACATCGAGAACTTCCGCGCTACCAATGCCGCCAACCGCGATGCCAATGTGCGCGCAGTGGCCTTCACTTCGGCGCTGGCGCCCGTGCTTGAAGCGCTCAGCTATCTCGGTCTGGCAGTCGTCACCGTGGGCGGCGGCTTGGCCTTGCTCAACGGCGCTTCGCTTTTCGGCACCGTGGTTTCTATCGGCCTCGTGATCACTTTCCTTGGTTACGTGCAGCGCTTCAATCAACCCATCCAGCAGATCTCTGTGCTGTGGAGCAACATCCAAAGCGCGGTGGCAGGCGCGGAGCGCATCTTCGGCCTCCTGGACGAGAAACCAGCTATCGAAGATAAGCCGAACGCCAAAGTCATAGGCGATATTAAAGGCAAGGTTGAATTCATCGACGTAACCGCCGAATACAAAGTCAACGAGCCGGTGCTCAAAGGCATCAACTTCTCAGCCGAGCCCGGGCAGACCATCGCCATCGTAGGCCCCACCGGCGCCGGCAAGACCACCATCATCAACCTGATCCCGCGCTTCTATGATGTCAACAGCGGCGCGGTCAAGATCGACGGCATGGATGTGCGCGATGTGACCACCGAATCGCTGCGCAAGCAGATCGGCATCGTGCTCCAGGACACCTTCCTGT
>JBKJWG010000184.1:0-16924 GCA_046716985.1 Anaerolineales bacterium
GGTCAGCACGAGCACGGCCGCGTTGTGCTGGCGCGATAACTTGAAGACGCGTTCAAGCTTCGGGCGGCCTGCTTCCAAATGGGTCGAATTCAAAATGCAGCGGCCGGGCGCCAGCTTGAGCGCCGCTTCCATCACTTCGGGCTCTGTGCTGTCGATCACCAGTGGGGCTTCGATGCCCATGGCCAGTTTCTTGACCACCTTGGTCATTAGATATTCTTCATCGAGGCGCTCGGTGAGCGCCACGCTGATGTCCAGCGCGTGCGCGCCGCCGGCGATCTGCTCGCGCGCCATCTCGAGGATGCCGTCAAAGTCTTCGGCCATGAGGAGCTGCTTGAACTTGCGGCTGCCGGTACCGTTCAAGCGCTCGCCGATGAGCAGCGGCGGCGGTTGCTGAGCCATCTCAATAGCTTGAATAGAGGAAGACAGGCGTGCTTCGTCCTCACCTGGGCGCGGCGGGTGGGGATGGTTATGCATCTTCTCGACCAATAGTTTCAAATGGGCCGGGGTGGTGCCGCAGCAGCCGCCTACCACGCTGATGTTGTTCTTGGTGACGAACTCGGCCATCGCTTCGGCGTACGGTTCCGGCTCGAGCGGGTAGACTGCCTCGCCGTCTACGTTGAGCGGCAGTCCCGCATTCGGGATAGCGGAAACCGGCAGACGAGCGTGCTCGCCCAAATAAGCGATGGGTTGGCGCATGTGCTCGGGCCCGGTGGAGCAATTCAATCCGACCACATCAATGGGCATGCCTTCCAGAATGGTCAGCGCCGCGGCAATGTCAGTGCCCAAAAGCATGCGCCCGGTGGTGTCCAAAGTTACCTGGCACTGGATGGGCAGCACCTCGCCGGTTTCCTCGAATGCTTTCTGGATGCCGATGATGACAGCTTTGACCTCAAGGATGTCTTGCGAGGTTTCGATTAGCAGCACATCCACGCCGCCCTGGATCAAGCCAACGGCTTGCTCGCGGAAAAGTTCCACCAGCTGGTCGTAAGTGATGTCGGAGAGGGTCGGGTCATCTGCGCTCGGCAGTTTGCCGCTGGGTCCCATCGAGCCGGCCACGAAGCGCGGCTGCTCGGGCTTGCTGAACTCGTCGGCCAGCTTGCGCGCCAATTGCGCGCCGACCTTGTTGATCTCGATGGTGCGCTCGCCCAGCCCGTATTCGCCCAGCGTCAGCCGGTTGCTGCGAAAGGTGTTGGTCTCGATCACGTCCACGCCCACCTCGAGGTAGGAGCGATGCACCGCGGCCGGCGCCTCGGGAAAGGTGATGTTCAGGTAGTCGGGGCAGCCGTTATATTTCTCGCCGCCATAGTTTTCGGCGGTGAGGTGCATCTTCTGCAGGCTGGTGCCCATGGCGCCGTCGTAGATCAGCACACGCTTTTCAAGCGCATCTAAGAAGGCACGGCGGGTGTAGGTCCGAGTTGGTTTCATCATCATTTTCACAAGTCTGGAGGTCTGGTGGTCCTGTAGTCAATAGTCGTTTGGTTGTGACCACCAGACTACGTGACTAAGGGACTTCCAGACCACCTAAACAAAATCGCCTCGTAAACGAGGCGATTAAAGTTTAGGTCCATCGCCTCATCTCCCAGAACTTTCTGCCGGAGTTGGCACCTTCCGCTTTCGCGGGGGTTGCCGAGGTTTCGCAGGGCCGGGCCCTCCACCTCTCTGGATGAGTGGCGTGGAGTATACCGCGCCGGATTGAGAGTGTCAAACAAGGATGCTTTTTCTGATAGACCAAATTTCACTGCTGCCGATAACGAGGATTCTTCACTTTTTTGTTCCCAGTATGCAAAAAAGGACGTCTGTCGGCTTGACGGGCTCAAACGTAAACCCGCTAAAGACTTGAATGTCTTTGAAACCGACCTGCTCGAACAGCGCAATAGCTTCTTGTTGTTTGTAAGATCGTGTAGCGGGAGTTTGTTTATGGACTTCAGATTCGATAACCTGTCCATCCTTAATGATTTGCCATGTATCAAGTGTCTCTTCCATGTTTGTCTCGGGAGTAAAGCGGAACCATCCCGTTCTGCGGACAGTTGCACCATCTTCCGGACGCGTGGCTTCCTTTGTGAATTCGCCCTCTAACGGGTCGCCTTCTTTCCACAGAGTCATGAACGGTGTGACGAATGCCCCACCTGTTTCAAGATGATCGTGGATACGTTTCATGGCCTGTAATAGCAAATCTGGTTCAAGGAGCAGCTGAATGGAACTGGAAGGGACAAGGATGGTCTTGTATTTGCGCGGCAGGTTCAATTCCGCCATGCTTTGAACGTATAGATTTGGTTTGAGTCCTTTCTTCTCCGCGTTTTGTTTGCAGAGCGAGATCATTTCAGGCGAGATGTCTACGCCGTCAATGTCGATGCTTTGCGCGAGATAATCGAGAATAAGGCGTCCGCCAGCACATCCTATATCAAGCGCGGGCTGTCCGTATTTCGTGATCACATCGAAATAAAAGAAGCGGTCATCCCAATTGGATGTGTCGCCCCGCAACAAGTCCCAGTATCTGACCATCAAGCCGTAGTATTCGTAGTTCGGCGCAGTCATGGATGAATTTCCTCAATTTTCAACTTTAATGGTCTCGTCGCGTTTCACCTGCCACGCGTCGAAGTCGCGCGCCACGGCTACTTTTGGGAAGATTGCCTGCGCTTCGGCCATCACGTCGCTCTCGCGGTAGCGCCGCGAAACGTGTGTAAGGATCAGCTGGCCCACGCCCGCCTCGCGGGCCAGTTCGGCGCTCTGCCGCGCGG
This sequence comes from Anaerolineales bacterium, assembly GCA_046716985.1. Taxonomy (GTDB): domain Bacteria; phylum Chloroflexota; class Anaerolineae; order Anaerolineales; family UBA11579; genus JAMCZK01. The sequence goes on from JBKJWG010000184.1 coordinate 2,739, forward strand.
TCAGGTGGGCAAATTCCTTGGCCATCTCGCGCTCTTCTTCTAAATAGGTGGCTTCGATTACCAGCGCGTCCGCGCCGCGAGCGGCTTCCAAAATTTCATCAGTTCTTCCCGCGTCGCCCACATGCACAAACTTTGCGCCCGGCAGCTCGGCTCCAAGCACTTCATCCGGCTGAATTGTTTTGCCACTCTCCAATGTCACCTGTTTGCCGGCAACCAGCTCGCGACGCAGCGGCCCCGGCGGCACGCCCAGCGCCTCTGCTTTCTCCGGCAGGAAAGGGCGGCGCGCTTTCTCTTCGAAAGCGAAGCCGAAGCAATCCGGCCCGCGGTGAGTTACCGGGAACGCCGTGATCTGGAAATCCTCCGTATCAAAGATTACTCCCGGTTGGATTGCGGTGAGCGTTACTTTAAGCAAGCTCTCTCTGCCCTTCGGGATCACGCGCACGCCATACAGCAGCGCGTCCACGCGCTCCAGCGTCCACTTGCCCGCCATGATCTCAACTTCTTCCAGCGTTTCCCAGCGTGTAAACGTGGAAAACAAACCCGCCAGCCCGAGAATGTGATCCAGATGTCCGTGCGTCAGCAAAATGTGATTGAGGCGCTTGAAGCCCAGCCCCGATTTGAGGATCTGGCGCTGGGTGCCTTCGCCGCAATCGATCAGGAAGCGGTGCTCATTGTGCTTGACAATGTGCGCCGACAGCCCGCGATGGATCGAAGGTGCGGAAGCTGAAGTCCCTAAGAACACGATTTCAAACATTTTTACTCATGTTGTTAAGCATTGTAACGTGGCTAACGAATCAATCCCTGCTTTGCTTGTCATTCCGAGCGAGGGCGTTTTGCGCCCCATTTAGCGGCGCAGCCCGACGAGGAATCCGTGAGGCGATGATTACTAACTCTATTTCGTCTGTGGGAGATCGAACCGTTGGTCTTCTACCGCTCCTTGACAATTCCCTCGGCTTTCCCTCATTCAGCGCAGACCGTGCATTAATAGCGATCATGAAATTTGTGGAGCTTTGTCAACGTGTAACATGTCTGTGTAGCGATGTTACATGTTACATGTTGCACGTCGGGCAGCCGAGCCCACCCTGTATGTCATTTGTACCGACCCTGTTTGTCGTCAGTACAACCGGTACAACTTTCCTCGACGGGACGAAACCCTCATTGCGAGGAGGACAAGGCGCAGCGACCGCTCTTATCCATAACACCAGCGAATTACTACGAAGGTCGCCAGCCATCTGTCCGACGTGGCAATCTTGGTTGGAATACAACAACGCTATTCACTTACCTCTACCTCGGCGGGGCATGAAAGTGCAACTCCCTCTCAATTTCCTCAATTTTTTCAGAATGCTATACTCGCGCGAGGTGCAAATCACTGATGGCTAAAGCCGCTCGCAAGAAATCCACAAGCCGCTCTGCTCCGCGCATCTTGCCCGCTATAGGATCGTTTTGGCGCGGCATCTCAGCCGATCGCAAGCTGGACGCGCTCGGCATCCTGCTGGCGCTCATCGGCACGCTTACGCTGCTGGTGGCTTTGTCGGGCACGCCCGGCGACCTGGGCGCAGCCTGGTTGCGTCTCCTGCGCGGCGGGTTGGGTTGGGGCCTGTATCTATTTCCGGTCGTCCTTATTTTTCTGGGTAGCTGGCTAGTGCTGCGCCACTTCGAGCGCATTCCGCCGCTGCGTGCCCGCCGTTTGGTCGGCGCGGGCTTGCTCTTCGCAAACATTCTCCTGCTTCTGCATGCCTTCTTGTTCCCACTGGATGCCGACGCGGCCAATGATCTGGCCGCTGCAGGTCTCGGTGGCGGACGAATTGGCGCCGCGCTGATGCTCTGGCTGCAAAACGGTCTCGGCCCGGCTGGCATGTGGGTCGGCGCGTTGGCATGGCTGGTCGTGGCGATTCTGCTTACATTTGAAATTTCCGCGTCGAGCCTGGTCAATTGGCTGCCTGCGTTGATAGCGCAGTGGCAGGAGCGCCGCCAGCTTGCCCGCGCCCAATTCCAGCCTTATACACCTGTGCCCAACGCCGAGCCGATCGCGCGTGGCGTGTCGATCTCGCCTCTAGCAAACGAGCCGCCCCCGGCTGAGCTTGCGGAAGAATTTGAAGTGCTGAGCGAACAGATCGCTGAGCCCGCCGCCAAGCCGGCTTGGGTGCTGCCGCCGCTTGAAGACATGCTCGACCCGGGCGACAAAGTCACCTTCAACGACGATCTCAATCGCCAGCGCGCCGCGCTGATCGAAGAGACTCTCAATTCCTTCGGCGCGCCAGCCAGCGTGGTGGAGATCAACCGCGGCCCCACTATCACCCAATTCGGCGTCGAGCCTGCATTCGTCGAGACGCGCAGCGGCCGCACGCGTGTGCGCGTGGGCAAGATCGCCGCGCTGGCCGATGACCTGGCCCTCGCCCTGGCGGCCTCGCGCATCCGCGTCCAGGCGCCTGTGCCGGGCAAAGGCTACGTCGGTATCGAAGTGCCCAACGATCAGATCAGCCGCGTGGCCATGCGCGACGTAGTCGAAAGCGAAGCCTTTCGCCGCTTGCGCTCGCCGCTGCGCTTCGCACTCGGGCAAGACGTGGCCGGCAATGCCGTGGCGGCCGACCTGGCCGCCATGCCGCACTTGCTCATTGCCGGCGCCACCGGTTCCGGCAAATCGGTATGCGTCAACGCGCTCATCTGCTGCTTGCTGCTCAACAACACGCCCGAAACATTGCGCATGATCATGATCGATCCCAAGCGCGTTGAGCTCACCGGCTATAACGGCGTTCCGCATCTGCTCACGCCGGTGGTGGTCGAGATCGATCGCGTCGTTGGCATTTTGCAATGGTTGACCCACGAGATGGACAAGCGCTACCACAAGTTTGCCAAGGTCGGTGCACGCCACATCACCGATTACAACGCCCACTCGCACGAAGCTGGCGTTGAGTTGCTGCCTTACTTAGTTGTTGTTATTGACGAGTTGGCTGATCTGATGATGGTGGCTCCAGACCAGACAGAGCGGCTGATCACGCGTATGGCGCAACTCGCCCGCGCCACCGGCATCCATCTGATTCTCTCTACGCAGCGCCCATCTGTTGATGTCGTCACCGGTTTGATCAAAGCCAATTTCCCCGCCCGCATCGCCTTCGCAGTCGCCTCCAGCACGGATAGCCGCGTCATCCTCGACCAGCCCGGCGCCGAGCGCCTGCTCGGGCGCGGGGACATGCTCTTCCAGCCGCCGGATGCGCCCGCCGCGGTACGCTTGCAAGGCGCCTACCTGGCGGAAAGCGAGATCCTGCGCATTGTCAGCCATTGGCGCGCTTTCGCCGGCAGCGCCGAGCCTGCCCGTCTCTCCGGCGTGCGCGCTCCCGACGCACCGGTGGAAGGGGTGCCGCTCAAACAAATGCCGATCTGGGAAGAAATTGAGCAGATCCAAAATGAAGACGAGCAGGACGATATGTTCAACGAGGCCGTGGACTTGGTGCGCCGCCGCGGCCGCGCCTCGATCTCCATGCTGCAGCGGCGCATGCGCATCGGCTACACCCGCGCCGCCCGCATCATCGAGCTGATGGAAGCGCGTGGCATCGTCGGCCCCTCCAAAAGCGGCGCCCAGCACCGCGAGGTGCTGGACTATGGCAGCTCCGCCGCTCCGCCGATGGGAGAATAAAAAAGCCGCTCAAGTGAGCGGCTTTTTGAAACTAATGGGGGAATGAGATTATGGTCGTGCGCCCAACGTCACATCGAACTGGATCTCTTCGCCGCCGCGCAACACGGTGAGATGCACAACGTCTCCGGGGCCAGTGTGGCTGAAGAGATAAGAGAGCATCTCGTCGAAATTCTTGATCGTGCGTCCATCGATAGCGATGATCATGTCGCCGGGTTGCAGGCCGGCTTCGGCAGCCGGGCCGCCTTCGATCACTTGCGAAACAAAGGCGCCGTTGGTGGTGGTGAGGCCAAGCTCTTGCGCGTCCGCCAGGCTCAAGTTGGGAGCGCTGCTGAGGCCCAAGTATGGATAGTCGTAACTGCCTTCGCTGATCAGGCTAGGCACCACGCGTTTGACGATATTGATCGACACGGCGAAACCAATGCCCGAGTTGAGCGCGTCGCCCTGTTCGTTGAAGTTGAAGGAGCGAATAGCGCGGTTGACGCCCACTACCTCGCCGCGCAAGTTGAGTAGCGGCCCGCCCGAGTTGCCTGGGTTGATAGCGGCATCGGTTTGGATGATGTCGCCCGCGCTGAAGAACTGGCCAGAATCCGGGGCTTCGTTCATCCCCTCCAACGTGCGTCCCAGGCTCGAGATGATGCCGATGCTCATGCTGCCAGTTAAGCCGAACGGGTTGCCGATGGCAACCACGTATTGGCCGATCTCGAGCGCGTCCGAGTCGCCCATGGTGAGCGGCACTAACTCGCTAGCCGGCGCGTCCACGTCGATCACAGCCAGATCGGAATCGGTGTCCACACCGATCACGTCGCCAACGGCTTTATAGCCCGAAGTAAAGGAAACTTCAATGTAAGTTGCGCCTTCGACCACGTGATAGTTGGTCACAATGTGGCCGTCCGCATTGATCACGAAACCAGAGCCGAGCGCGCTGCCCTGGTCAGTGACCACTGCGATCGAAACCACGCCGGGGCTGACCGCCTGGTAAAGCGAAGTCAGTGCTTGCTCCTGCGAGATCAGATCGCTGGAGACCGGGATTACCGGCGAACCCGTGAGCGCTTGCGCTGTGCTAAGGCCGATCTGGTTCGACAAACCTTCAAACCATGTGATGGGGTTGAGGGAGCAAGCCATAGCGACCAGCATCAGCACGCTGATGGCGACGAACATGGGGCGAAAGCCTTTGCGATTCATATTGTCCTCTTTCTCAATGATGGCTTAGGAATTTTCGCTGCGCAGTTGTTCGAAAAGTTTCTTTTCCTCAGCGCTGATATTGTTTGGGATGCGAACTTTGATCTTGGCATACAGGTCGCCCCACTCTTTGCTTTTGAGTTTGGGCATGCCTTTGCCCTTGATGCGAAAGGACTGGCCGGGTTGTGTGCCCGCTGGGATCTTGAGCAATACTTTCCCGTCCAGCGTAGGCACGCTCACTTCACCACCCAGCACAGCGGTATACACGTCGGTTTCGACCTCGCTATGCAGGTCATCTCCCACGCGGCTGAAGCGCGGGTCGTCAGCTACGTCGACGATCAGATAAAGGTCGCCGGCTTTGCCATTGGGCCCAGCCGGGGCTACTCCTGCGATGCGCACTTTTGTGCCGCTGCGCGCCCCGGCCGGGATCTTGACTTCCAGGCGGCGGCCATCCAATTGCAGCAAGCGCTCACCGCCGCGTGCGGCTTCTTCGAGCGTGATCGTCACCGGTTGTTCATAGATCGGCGCGGGTTGGCTGGCCGCGCGTGCCATGCGGGCGCCGCGCATAGGGGGTTCGAAGCCGCCTGCGCCGCCAAAGATCTGCTCGAAGAAATCAGAGAAGCCGCCCATGCGCCCGCCGAACACGTCGTTCGGGTCGCCGCTGTACTCGACATGCACGCCGCCGGGGCCGCCGGTCCACTGGCCCCAGTTGAAGCCGCCGCCAGGCGCGCCGCGCTGCTGCCATTGCGCATACTCGCTGCCCAGCTGATCGTACTTGGTGCGCTTATCCGCGTCGCTCAGCACCTGGTAGGCTTCGTTGGCTTCTTTGAACTTTTCTTCGGCTTGTTTGTCGTTGGGGTTGCGGTCGGGATGAAACTGCAAAGCAAGCTTGCGATAGGCTTTCTTGATCTCGGCTTGGCTAGCCCCCCGGGCAACCCCTAGGATCTTGTAATAATCTTTATATTCCATAGGGTTTTTAAACTACCGATGCTAATTGTATGACCGCCCCCAACGCAGTCAAGCGGCGACTCGCCCCTCTAATAGAACTCTAACAGCCGCCGCGCTGCCAATTGGACGGGATCAATCATGCTATCATTCGGCGGCTGTGGCTAAGCGACTGTTGTTGGCCCTGGCCGATGCCCAGCTTTGCAGGCAGCTGGCCGTAAAAGTGTTTGCGCCGGCTGGGTACGGAGTCATCCAGGTGCTCAACGGAGCCGACCTGCGCAAAGCCCTGCAAAGCAAGCGCCTGGACCTGCTCTTTTTGGGGGACCGCCTTCCGGACGAAGATTCGTTCGAACTAGCCGAAGAACTTAAAACAACGCATCCCACCTTGCCAGTCGTGCTGCTGGCCAAGAAAGCCAGCCGCGAGCATTTGATGCAAAGCATGCAGCTGGGTTTCGTGGACTATCTCACGCTGCCACTGGATAAGGGTGCCGCCCTGGACGCGGCCCGCCGCGGGGTGGAGCGCAAGCGCCGCTGGGATGGCTGGCTCAAGAAAGAGACCGGGCGTATCACCGGCCCGCTTCACCAGCGCCTCTTCGAAATGGAATCCATTCTCGAGCAGGTCAACGACGGCTTGCTGTTGCTTGACCCGCAAAACCGTATTCTGATGGCCAACCAAGCCTTGCGACGAGCTTTCCTTTTAGGCGATGAGGATTTGCAAGGCCAATCCGTTGAGCAATATTTCAAAAACGATGATTTCCTGCGCATTCTGCACGACCCGAATGCGCAAATGAATCATTTTGAAATTGAAAGCCCCCAGGGCCATGTGTATGACCTGCATCTGGCGCGCGTCCCCGGAGTGGGCGCAGTCGCTAGCTTGCACGACATCAGCTATCTTAAGCAATTGGACCATTTGAGGAAGGATTTTGTCACTACAGTTTCGCACGATCTGCGCTCCCCCCTTACCGCTATCCTGGGATATGTGGAACTCATTGAGCGTGCTGGGACCGTGAATGAACAGCAGGCAGAGTTTATCCAGCGCGTGAAATCCAGCGTCCATGCTACGACTAGCTTGATCGACGACCTGCTCAGCTTGGGGCGGGTCGAAGTGGGTCTGATTGATGAAGTCATGTCCGTGGATATGAAATTGGTTACGATTCAGGCCATAGGAGGTTTGCAACCTCAAATCCAGACAAAGCAGCAGACGCTCAAGATGGGGGAGACCGGTCCGTTATCGCCTGTGCTAGGGAGCCGCACCCAATTGGGCCAAGTAGTTGGTAACCTGATCGGGAACGCAGTTAAATATACGCAGATCGGTGGGGAAATACACGTCGCGTTGCGCGAAGAGCAAAATCAACTCATCTTGCATGTAACTGATAATGGCCCGGGTATTCCCGTGGAAGAACAAAGCCGTATCTTTGAAAAGTTCTATCGCGCCACCAATGCGGGCGCGGATGTGCAAGGCACGGGCCTGGGGCTGGCGATCGTGAAGACCATTGTAGAAAACCACCGCGGACTTATTTGGGTGGATTCGAAGGTGGGCGAAGGTTCTGGTTTTACTGTGGTGTTGCCGGTAGCCAAGCAGGAAAAAGTTTAGCTAGATTTCGCAAAAATTTTCGCACAATTTCAATCCCGTCTGCGACATCCTTATACTCCGCAAATTCAAAACCAGGCATGGTGTTGCCAGTGATCATCTTTGATACGCGCATGCCGCGGGCGGCAATACACAGCACGGGCTTACCGCGCTCGAGCGCATAGCTGATCTCGTAGCCCACTCCATGCGATGGAGTGCTCACCTCGGCCACCAGCACTTCGCATTCGTCGATCCAGCTTGTGTCGCGGATGTAGACGTCTTTGGGCGCCATGTCGGCTTCAAGTCCCTTTGCGCCCTGCAGGCCGGCGTTGGCGGCCGTGGGCACTTGGTGCCCATCGGCTAACAAGGCCTGGACAATTTCTTTGTAAATATTTTCATCTTGCCGCCCGCCGACGATGGCGCAGGCGAAGTAGATCTTCATTTTTTCTCGGCGTAACCGCGAGGGTGCGTACGGTGCCAATCCCAGGCGCTGGAGACGATCTCTTCCAGGCCCGAGTGTTTAGTCTCCCAGCCAAGTTCGCTCTGGATACGGGCCGCCGAAGCTACCAAACGGGCCGCGTCGCCGGGGCGGCGCGGTGTTTCGAGCGCGGGGATGGCGTGGCCGGTCACCTTGCGCGCCATTTCGATCACTTGCAGCACCGAATAGCCGTGGCTGCTGCCGAGGTTGTAGACCAGCTTGTCTTTGCTCTCCAATGCATTCAGAGCTGAAACGTGCGCGCTGACCAAGTCCGCAAGGTGAATGTAGTCGCGGATACAGGTGCCATCTGGTGTCGGATAGTCGGCGCCGAAGATTGCTACGCTTTCGCGCTGGCCCAGCGCCACCTGCAGCGTGAGCGGGATGAGATGGCTTTCGGGTTGGTGGGCTTCGCCGTGATTGGGCAGCGCGCCGGCTGCGTTGAAGTAGCGCAGCGCGGCGTAGTGCAGCCCATGCACCTGGCGATACCAATCCAGGGTCTGTTCGACCATCAGCTTGTTGTGTCCGTATACATTGGATGGGGTAAGCGGCGAATCTTCACTGAGGGGTGCATCGCTGCTTTGATAGACCGCCGCAGTGGACGAGAACACAAAGCGCTTCACGCCTGCGGCCTGCGCGGCTTCGATCAAGTTGAACGAATTGGCAACGTTGTTGAGGAAATATTTGCCCGGGTCGGCCATGCTTTCGCCGGCCTCGATGAACCCGGCGAAGTGCAAAACAGCATCAAACTTTTCGCTGGCAAAAGCTTTGTGCAATGCTTTCACATCGCCCAGATCGGCTTCGACGAATTGCGCAGCCTTGGGCAGCGCAGCGCGATGACCGGTGACCAGCGAATCGTAGACGGTCACTTGGTGCTTTTCGGCCAGCAGCTCGGCAGCTACTGCCGAGCCGATATAGCCGGCCCCTCCGCTAACAAAACATTTCATTGCTTATTTTTCTTTTTGCACGGTTTGGAGGTTGGCGAAAGCGGCCATCACTTTTTTGAGGCCCACGTCTTGAAAAAAGATATCGACGATCTCATCGTCGTCCTGAATGCGGCTGTTGAGCACCATGCCCTGGCCCCATTGCGGGTGGCGCACGCTCATGCCTGGCTTGAATTGCGGCTGCAAGACCGGTTTGGGTTGCTTTTCCTCGAACATTTCCCATTTGTCCGGGCGGAAAGGATGCTCGCTGCGCGTTTGGTTGCCGCCTTCGATCAGCTCATCAGGCAGGTCGTCCAGAAAACGCGAGGGCAGCACCGCTTCGGCGTAGCCAAAACTACTTTTGTATAGATGGTGGATGAGCACGAGTTCGTTTTTGGCGCGGGTGATGCCGACGTAAAACAAACGGCGCTCCTCGGCCATTTCTTCGGGATCATCGAACGAACGCATATGCGGCAGCACTCCGTCGTCCAGCCCGGCGATGAACACAACCGGAAACTCCAGGCCCTTGGCCGCGTGCAGCGTGAGCAGGGTGGGCACCTCAGCGGCTTCGTCTAAGGTGTCCTGGTCGGAGACCAGGGCAATGTTTTCCAGGAATTCGCCGATGCTCTTGCCTTTGTATTCGCTGGCCAGGCGGCGCAATTCCTGCACGTTGTCCCAGCGGTCCACGCCTTCTTCTTCGGGACCTTCAGTCATTAGATAGTTTTGGTATTCGACGTCGACCAAGATGCGATCCATCAGTTGCATGGGCTCCACGCCCTGGTTGGCCAGCGCGTGCCATTGCGCCAAATACTTGCCCACGCGCGTCATAGCTTGCACTGCCAGGCTCGGCAGCGAGCTGAAGACAGGGTCCTGCGGATTTTCGCCCATGCGCATCAGCAGCATGCCGGGCGTAGTTTTTTCTTGTAGCGCGATCGTGCGCAAACTGGCTTGCGCCTTGATGCCGATGCGCCGCGGCGGCGTGTTGATCACGCGCCCCAAGCTGGCCTCGTCGCTCGGGTTGAACGACAGCCGCAAGTAGCAGAGCACATCTTTGACTTCGCGGCGGCCGTAGAAGCGCTGGGCGCCAACTATTTTATATGGAAGATTGGCTTGCAAGAAGGCTTCTTCCAGCAAACGCGATTGGGCATTGGTGCGATACATGATGGCGAAATCGCCCGGCTTGGCCGTTTTCTTGGCCACCGCGCTGGCGATGGTGTCCACGATAAAACGCCCCGCATCTTGCTCGTTGAGCGCCTTGTGCAATGAGATCTTTTCACCGGCGCCGCGCTCAGTGAAAAGCTGTTTGCGCGTGCGGTGCGGATTGCGGTCGATAATGGCCATGGCCGCATCCAGGATGCGCTGGGTCGAGCGATAGTTCTGCTCGAGCAGGATCACTTGCGCATCAGGGAAATCTTCTTCGAAGCGCAGCACATTGCGATAGTCGGCGCCGCGCCAGCGGTAGATGGATTGGTCAGTGTCGCCTACGACATACAGGTTGTGATGGAAAGAAGCTAAATGCTTGAGCAGGGTGTACTGCGCCTGATTGGTATCCTGGAACTCGTCCACCAGCACGTGCTCATAGCGCTGCGCATATTTCTTGCGCACTTCAGGTTTATCTTCGAGCAGCTTGGAAGCCCACAGCAGCAGGTCGTCGAAGTCGACTGCATTGCTGGCCAGCAGCATCTGTTGGTAGCGCGCGTACACGCGCGCTACCACTTCGTCGCGGTAGCTGTTCTGCGGCAGGTCTTCGGGCAGCAGCAGTTCGTTCTTGGCGGCCGAAATGCGGGCATGCACGCCGCCGGCGCGGTGCATTTTCTCGTCGATGTTCAGCTCGCGCAGGGCGTTGCGCACCAGCATGACCTGGTCGTCAGTGTCGTAGATGACAAAGTTCTGCTTGAACGGCAGGTGCTCGGCCTCTACCCGCAGCAGGCGGGCGCAGATCGAGTGAAAAGTGCCCAGGGTAAGCCCGTGCGGTTTGCCCCCCAACAACGTTTCCACCCGCGAGTTCATCTCCTTGGAGGCTTTGTTTGTGAAAGTTACCGCGAGTATGTTATAGGGATGGACGCCTAAGTTGCTGATCAGGTGGGCGATGCGGTGCGTAAGCACCTTCGTTTTGCCTGAACCGGGCCCGGCCAGCACTAAAACCGGCCCCAAACCGGCATTCAGTGCTTGTTGTTGCTGCGGATTCAGCCCCGCGGCGAGGTCAACCATGACGAAGATTGTACTTGCTCATATTGATGGGCTGTGGCTTATGCTGTATAGTTAATTACGCAATTTTTTTCTTGGTCGGGAGGAAGATATGGCAGAAAATGAAACAAAGGTCGGTGGAGTAACGCATTTCTTCCCCGGCCCCAGTGCGGCAGTGCTGAAGCTCAGTGCTCCCCTTAAATTGGGCGATCAGATTCATATTGTAGGTTTCACCACGGACTTAGTTGAAACGGTCAACTCGATGCAGATCGATCACAATTCGGTGCAGAGTGCCGGACCGGGAGATGATGTCGCTATCCTGGTCAAAGACCGCGTGCGCGAAGGCGACGAAGTCTTTGTGGTTGCGCCGGGCACCACGGTGCAACCCAGGCAAGTGAGCATGACGCCTGCGCCAGCCAGCGCGATGACCGCGCCGGGCGCAGTGACAGCCAGCGCACCCAAGCCAGCTGCGCCCAAACCGGTTGCGGCTGCTAAGCCCGCTGCTGCGGCGAAGCCGAAAGCTGAACCCAAGGCAAAACCGAAGGCAAAAGCCAAGCCAAAGAAAAAAGACAAACCCAAAAAGAAGGCAAAGGCCAAAGCCAAACCTAAGAAAAAAGACAAGCCGAAAAAGAAGTCCAAGCGATAACTAGATCGCCCAGAAGGTAAAATCCGGCGCAAGGAATTCACCCCTTGCGCCGGATTATTTTTTCTCTATTCGTTTTCACTCTGGTTGCGTTGTTCTGCGCCCAGCCCAGAACAGCTGGCTGCCACCGCACAGCACATCGCAGCCACGGGTGTTGCGCTCACGTTGCTGGCCCTGCCCACAAGCACGCCGGTGCCCTCAGCGACTTTTACAGTTACGACTCAGCCGAGCGCGACCGTTGGGCCAACATTGCAAACAGTTTCGCCCACAGCAACTCAATTCGCGGGCCAGGGAACGCTTGCGAATGAATTACCCACTGCCATCTCGGCTACGGAAATGGCAGATAAGAGCGACAGCAGCACCGTGCTGCTCTTGCAAAACAATACGGATCAAGTGATTTGGCTGATCATCGATAGCCCCACGTATTTGGAATATCGTTTTTCAGATAGCTTCGCCATCCTGCTGCCGGTTAGGGGAGTATCATTACCGCGCTTGGATTGGTGGCAAAGGCCCTTATGAAGGAACTTTCCGCATTGGCAATCGCGACAAACACACCATGATCTTTTCTGCTGGAAAGGTGCAGTTCCTCCGACCGTGATGCAACTCAAAACCTTGTTGCGCGAGAGATTGGGATGGAGAAGGATTCCTTTTCTCCTTTGTCCGTTCTCCTTTATGCTTTCCTTTTCCGCTTGCACGCTGGGCCAATTCAGTCCGGAGCAACTTCAGGCGACGGTACAAGAGTTGGCAGCTACCAGCATGGCGCTCACTTTGACTGCTATGCCGAGCAGCACACCATCCCCAACCGCCACCTGGGCTCCAACGGCGACGCTTGAGCCAACTGCGGCGCTAGCTGATACTGCAACGACTCTGCCCATTAACCAGCCAACGTTCCAAGCCACATGGACGCCTTATGGCTTGGCTCAGCCGACTGACTTCGTCGACAACAAAACAGATAAGCAGGACCAGAACGCGCCGCTATTGCTGGACAACGAGAGCGGCGAAGAAATTCACTTCATAATTCTTTCACCAGTTTATGCGGATTACACGTTCACCGCCAACATGTCTCTTATTCTTCAAGAGGGTACTTATAAATATCGCGCTTGGATCGGCGACAAAGGACCGATCAATGGCAGTTTCTCAATTACCAACGGCGATAAGCATGTTCTTATTTTTTACAAAGATAAGATCCATTTCTCGACACCTTGATGGCGGCTAACTGGGACCTGCTCGGCCACGAGTGGGCAGTGCAACTGCTTAAGGGGCAGATCGCCGGCGGTCGCCTGCGCCATGCCTATCTGTTCACCGGCCCCGACGGTGTCGGCCGGCGCACCTTGGCCTTGCGCTTGGCGCAAGCGCTGAACTGCACCAATGCGCCCACACTTGGTGAATTCTGCGGCGCGTGCCGCGCCTGCCGCGGCTTCGCCGCCATGCAGCATGCTGATCTCTTGCTGCTCGAGCGCCAGGAAGGCGACCGTGAGATAAAAGTGAGCGCTTTGCGCGAACTGGGCCGCAGCCTCTCGCGCACTCCACTGGAAGCGCGCGTGCAGGTGGCGCTACTGCTCAATTTCCAGGAAGCTAGCGAAGAAGCCGCCAATGCTTTGCTCAAGACTCTCGAAGAGCCCAATCCTTCCGTGTTGCTTTGCCTCACCGCCCCGGATGCGGACAGCCTGCCCGCCACTATTGTTTCGCGCTGCGAGTTGCTCAGACTTCGTCCTTTGTCTAATGAACAGCTAGCAGGTGCTTTGCAAGCGCGTTTGAAGCTTGAGCCTGCTAAGGCCAAGCTGCTGGCCGGTCTTAGCGATGGTTTGCCCGGCAAGGCTCTGCGCCTGCACGAAGATGCTGCCGCACTCGAGCAGCGCGGCACATGGCTGGATGCCGGTGAGCAACTGCTTTCCGCGGACCGGGTGCAACGCTTCGCCTTTGCAGAGAAAGCTAGCAAAGACCGCGAAGCCCTGCGCGCCCAGTTGCTCGTTTGGCTCTCGTTTTGGCGCGATGTGGTCTTGCGAGCGGCCCGCTCTTCGGCTGCGCTCTCCAACCCCGACCGGACTGAACAAGTCAGCGCCTTGGCGACACAGCTGCCGCTGTCGGCTGCCCAAGGCGCGCTGATTGCCATCGAGCGCACCCTGACCCAGCTCGACACCAACGTGAACGCCCGCCTGGCCATGGAAGTGCTGCTCCTCGAGCTGCCCAGGCTGTAAATTGCATCCCAATGTCCCTAGAGGGCCGCTATGCTATACTGCCTTGCGCCTCTCCTCTAAATTAAAAGGCGCCTGCATAAGGCAAACCGAGTGAAATAGTGGCTGATGCCATACGCGAGGGTGGGCGCACCCAAGCTTCCCTTGACCTTTTAGTTCATATCAGCCGCGAGCTGGCCTCTGCGCTTGAATTGCGCACGGTGCTCGAGCGGATTATTAAGCTCTCTCTTGAAAATGTGAACGGCAACAGCGGCAGCATCATCGTGCTGGATGAGCATGGTGTCCCGCTTGATTCGATCATCGTTGTCAAAAATAAAGTCATCCAGGAAACTACCGAGCAACTCAAATTCACTCTCGAGCAGGGCCTGGCCGGCTGGGTGCGCAAGAACCGACAGGCCGCCTTGGTGCGCGATACTAGCGAGGATAAACGCTGGC
>JBKJWG010000185.1:0-7892 GCA_046716985.1 Anaerolineales bacterium
CCACAATCCCGTTCTTGGCGCACTTTTGGCCTGAGGGCTATAATCGCCTCTTAGGCCAATTTGTTTAATAGGCACAGGAGCTTGCGCTGAGCGAAGACCAATCCACTCGCAACCTGGATATTAGAGAAGACGACAGCAAGTTCACCCAGCTCAAAAAGGGTGACGTCCTTCAGGATCGCTACGAGATCCAGGAAATTGTTGGCATGGGCGGCATGGGCGCTGTATACCGCGCCCGCGACAAGAACTTCAAAGCTATCCGCCTGGTGGCCGTCAAAGAGATGATCAGCCAGGTCACCGACGCGATCATCCGCAAGAACATCTTTCAGATCTTCGAGCGCGAAGCCAACATTCTGGCCACGCTGCGCCATCCAGCCATCCCGCGTATTTACGATTACTTCACCATCGGCGAACGTGCTTACCTGATCCTCGAATTCGTCCACGGCAAGAATTTGGAGCAACTGCTTTCAGAGACCCAAACCTTCTTTCCCGAGGAGCAAGTGCTTTCGTGGGCGGTCGAGCTGTGCGATGTGCTCGAATATCTGCACTCGCACAAGCCTGAGCCGATCATCTTCCGCGATATCAAGCCCTCCAACATTATGAACACGCTGCAGAACCACGTTTCCCTTGTGGATTTCGGCATCGCCAAGGTCTTCGAGTCGGGACAGAAGAACACCATGGTCGGCACGCAAGGCTACTCCCCGCCAGACCAATACCGCGGCGAGGCCACGCCCAAAGTCGACATCTACGCACTGGGCGCCACGCTGCATCACCTGCTCACATTGCGCGATCCGCAGCTTGAGGCGCCCTTCTCCTTTAACGAGCGCGTGATCAGCGAGATCAACCCCAACGTGAGCAAGGAATTTGCCGCGGTAGTGGAGCGCGCCCTCGAATACAAACCGGAGGAGCGCTACGAAAACATCGTCGACATGAAAGAAGCGCTCATCAACGTGGCGCGCAAGACCGGCACCTTGCTGCACCTCAGCATCCCCAGCGCGCAGACCAGCACGCGCGGCGTGGGCGTCAAGCCGTTGTGGATCTTCGAGTGTGAAGACGAGCTGCGCGCTTCGGCGACCTATAGCGAAGGCGCGCTCTACATTGGCTGCTACGACAATAATCTATATGCGCTGGATGCAGCCAATGGTGAATTCAGGTGGAAATATCCGACCGATGGCGGCATCCCCAGCAAGCCGGCCATCTTCGAAAGCAATGTGTATTTCGGTTCCGAGGACAAGCGTCTGCACGTCATTTCCACTCGCTCCGGCAAAGTGGTTTGGACGCATTACACAGACGGGCCCGTGCGCTCCTCACCGCGCATCGCCGAAGGGCACGTCTTCATCGGCTCCGACGACGGCTTCCTGCATGCGGTCACACTCACCAGTGGCCGCCCAGCTTGGAAGGCTGAAGCTGGTTCCCCGGTGCGCTCGACGCCCTTCGTTGGCAGCGAATTGGTTTATTTCGGTTCCGAGTCCGGAGATTTCACCGCCGTGGATTATCGCGGCGAGACACGCTGGCGCTTCAAAGCCAAACGCGCCATCACCTCATCTCCAGTTGTGGTGGACGGCGTGGTTTATTTCGGGTCTATGGATAGCACACTATATGCCCTAGATGCCAGCTCCGGCTGGGCAGTGTGGCGCTTTCGGCTCGGCAAGGGCACCATATCCACGCCGGCGGTGGCCGGCAATTTGCTCTACACCGGCGCGGCGGACCACATCATCTATTGCATCGACGTGCGCTCCGCCAAAGAAATGTGGCGTTTCACTACCGACCACCAGGTGACCGGCTCGCCCATCGTACATCGCGATGCGGTCTATTGCGGCTCGGTAGATGGCAACTTGTATTGCTTGGACGCGGCCAGCGGCCACTTGCGCTGGCGCTTCCAGACCGAAGGCCCCATCACCGGCACGCCGGTGGCGCACGAAGATATGATCTTCATTGGTTCCACAGACAAAAAGGTTTATGCCTTCCTGGCTTAGAAAGAGACCGTCCCACATCATGGCCAACTTCCTCAAGAGCATCTTTCGCAAAAAGAAAAAACCTTCCGCACCCCTGCTAAGCAACGCGGCCACCGCGCCACTCAGCGAAGAGCAGGTGTGGGATTTGGGCGAGAAGAACAAAGCGGGCGTCAAGTTCAGCCATCTAGTGGCCGGCAGCGCTCTCGACATGGGCCAGCGCCGCGAAAATAACGAAGATGCGCTGCTGTGCATCAGCGGCGCCTTGGGTGGCGGCGCCGCCAGTCAACCGCTGGGACTATACGTGATCGCGGATGGCATGGGCGGCCATCGCAGCGGCGAATTGGCCAGTGAAGCCGCCGTACGCGCGTTGGGTAATTATTTAATGACCAAGCTTTATCGCCCGCTATTTGGCCCGGACCCGCAACCCACGCAGGAATCGCTGCGCGAAATTATGGAAGACGCGGTCAAAGAGTCGCATAGGGCGGTGAAGAAAGCCGCCCCTGGCGGCGGCTGCACGCTGACCGCGGCCCTCGTAGTGGGTACGCAACTCGTGATCGCCCACCTGGGCGATAGCCGCGCTTATGCCGTCCATCGCGATGGGCGCATGCAAGCGCTCACCAAAGATCACAGTTTGGTCAAGCGCCTACAGGAGATGGGCCAGCTCACCGAAGAGGAAGCGGCCGTGCATCCGCAGAAATCGGTGCTCTACCGCGCCCTCGGTCAGGGCGAAGTAGTGCAGGCCGATATATTCACAAGCACGATGCCCACGCCGGGCTTCCTTATGATCTGCTCAGATGGTTTGTGGGGTGTGATCAGCGAGGATGACATTCAACACATCGTCAATTCCACTTCCAGTCCCTATCTTGCTTGCCAGCATTTGGTCGAAGCCGCCAACGCCGCCGGTGGCCCGGATAATATTTCAGTAGTCTTGGCCCGCTTGGTTAGCTAAGTGGGGCATGACCACTAATTATTTAGATAATTACTACGCGCGCCTGGGCGTAGCCAAGACCGCCAGCCCGGACGAGATCCAGCTAGCCTACCGCCGCGCGGCGCGCCAATTCCATCCCGATACAAACAAGAAGACCGGCGCCAACGAACTTTTTCTGCTTGTGCAGGAGGCTTTCGACACGCTGGCGGACGCCGACAAGCGCCGCGAATACGATGCCACGCTGCCAGATGACATCGACGCGCCGCCGGCGCTGATGGTCAACGCGCTGTACAGCCGTTCGCAGGTGACGCCGGGCGAGCCTAACCAGGTTGTGTACGTTCTGCTCGATCTGATGCCGGCACTGACCGACGAAGAACGCCTGCACAACAAGCCGCCACTCAACGTATGCCTGGTGTTGGATACATCCACATCGATGAATGGCACCCGTTTGGGCCAAGTGGTCAAAGCCGCCAATCAATTCGTTCAGCAGATCACCGCTTATGACATTGTCTCTGTCGTCGCCTTTAACGACCGCGCTAGCCTGGTCATCCCGGCCGAGAAAGGCCAGGATACCAAGCGGCTGATCTCACGCATCAGCACGCTGCAAACGCGCGGCGGCACGGAGATCTATCAAGGCCTCAGCGCCGGGCTGAAAGAAGTGCAGCGCAACCTTCGCCCCACTTCCATCAACCATATTGTGCTCATCACCGACGGCCGCACCTATGGCGACGAAGACGCCTGCTTGCGCCTGGCCGGGCAAGCCGGTGAGCAAGGCGTGCCCATCAGCGCCATCGGCATCGGTGAAGAATGGAACGAGGATTTCGTCGATCGTCTGGCCGCCAAAGCCGGCGGCAGCAGCATGTATGCCGACCGCAGCGCCGAGATCCACAAGCTGCTCGAAAAAAGGCTGAGCACGCTCAACAAGGTTTATGCAAATAACGTCAAGCTACAATTCGCCGGCGCGCAAAGCTATTTGCAATATGCCTTTCGCCTGGCGCCGGACCTCGGCCCGCTGGAAGTCGAATCGCCGGTGCTGCTGGGCAGCATCCCGATGGAGAGCAGCTTGAGCGTGCTGCTCGAGTTCGAGGTCGACGCCCGCCGCGCCCGCAGCGGCGAGCTGACCCTCGCCGAAGGCGAGCTGCGCCTGGACGTGCCCAGCCGCCCCATCCCTGCCAGCGCGGCGCGCTTTCGTCTCAGCCGCCCGGTGCAAAATATGTCCAAAACCGAGGCGCCGCCGCAGACGCTGGTGAACGCCATCGGCAAGCTCTCGCTGTATCGCATGCAAGAGCGCGCCCGCGAGGACATCCAGGCGGGAGACGCCTCAGGCGCGGCCAAACGCATGCGCATGCTGGCCACTCACCTGCTTTCGCAGGGTGAGAAAGCGCTGGCGCAAACCGTGTTGCTGGCCGCCGAGGAAATCAAAGCCGGCGATGGGCTGAGTGAGAAATCGGGAAAACAGATAAAATACGGAACGCGCGCATTAATTGGCCTACCCAGTGCGCAAAGCAGAAAACGAGGCAAACGGTGATCGTAATTTGCAAGAACTGCGGCGAAAAGCAGGAACAAGACAACATCTTCTGCGCCAATTGTGGCGCGAAATTAATTGAAGACGATGGCCTGCGCACTGGGCCGATCAATCCGGAAATGGGCGGGCTTAAGACTAACCGCCTGCAGGCCTCCGGGGCACTCAACAACCCACCGCAGGGCGCAGCCCGGCTCAACTTGCACATCATCCGCAGCGGCCAGATCCTGCCGCTGAGCGGTCCCGGCGAATACATCGTCGGTCGCGTTAGCGAAGGCCAATCCATCCTGCCCGATATTGACCTGGAACCTTATAGCGCCTACGAATCCGGCGTGTCACGCCTGCACGTGCGCATCAAGATCGAAGAAGAGACCATGTGGATCACCGATCTCGGTTCAGCTAATGGCACGCGTGTGAACAATCAAAAATTAGCTCCGCACCAAGATTACCCATTAGGAGATAAAGACGTGGTCCGCCTCGGGCGCTTGAGCATCCAGGCCCTGGTCGGCGAGGAGTAACATGGCCTACACAGTGCTCATCCATATCGCCAACGAAGATCCCGTGGTAGGCGAGGTCGACGAATTGCCCACGCCTGCCGACGTGAGCTTGCGCGTGCAGAACCCGCGCAAGCGCGACGGCAAAGACCTGCACTATTTGCAAAACGATGTCACCACAGTGATCTGGCCGTGGAGCCGCATCAGCTTTATCGAGGTGCTGCCCAGCGGTGCCGAAGACGAGATCATTGGTTTCGTGCGCGAATAACATTTTTTCTGTCATTGCGAGGAGGGTGTAGCCCAAAGCCTGCCCTGAGCAGAGCGAATGGGTGGCAATCCCTCTGGTCAAAAAACACTTTTCCTGACCCAAGGGCTCCTCGCGGAGTTTACACTGAGCGAAGCGAAGTGCTCGGAGTGACAAACATTATGGTCGACACAAATCTAGCAAACAAAAAAATCCTCGTGGTGGACGACGAAGAGCGCATCGTGCGTTTCATTCGTCTCAACCTCGAACAAGATGGTTTTCAAGTTGTAGAAGCCTTTAGCGGTAAGCTAGCTATGGACAAACTGCGCCAGAGCCTGCCCGACCTCGTTCTGCTGGACGTGATGCTACCGGACCTGGACGGTTTCGAAGTGCTGCGCCTGATCCGCGAGAACCATGATGTACCCGTGATCATGCTCACCGCTAAGACCGAAGAGGACGACCGCGTGCGCGGCCTTGAGCTGGGCGCCGATGATTACGTCACCAAGCCTTTCAGCCCGCGCGAGCTGGTCAGCCGCGTGCGCGCCGTGCTGCGCCGCACGGAGGCGCAGCGCGGCAACGAAGGCGTCATCGAGGTGGACGACCGCCTCAAGATCGATTTCGACCGCCGCCAAGTGTGGGTGGAGGGTAAGCTGGTCAAGCTGCGCCCCACCGAATATCGCTTGCTCTATCACCTGGTACAGAACGCGGGTTGGGTGGTGACGCATGACCAGATCCTGGCCAAGGTGTGGGGTTATGAATATCGTGATGAGCCCCACTATGTGCGCTTATATGTGAATTATTTGAGAGAAAAATTAGAAGAAGACCCGGCCCATCCCAAATACATCCTCACCGAACGCGGCGTCGGCTATCGTTTTGTGGATTTCAAAAGCAAGCTGGAAAAAGAACCGGGCAAAAAACCCAAGAAGTAATTGCTTAAAAAAACGCCAAATGGCGGGCTCTAACATTAGGGGGTAGCTGTGGGAGTTGGAGTTGGATCATATATCTCTCCAGTTATTTCAGCATAGTCAAGCCGTATTTCAAACTTTCCAGTATAGGCGTACCCACCAAACTGAACGAAGTCAGGCAGGTCTGCACATTCCGGAATGTCCTCAAAATCAGCGAGCTTCACTATAAGTTGATTAGTTGTTAAGTCCCTCGCGTAAAGCTGAATATGTCCATCACTTAGCCAAATCATTTCCAACTCAATTCCAGTGTTCTGGGTAGTTAGTTTTTTGTATATATCGCCTTGTCCCTCACGGTGGAAATAAATAGAATCTCCGGTTATTTCAAATGCCATATCACGATTTCCGCATGCGGTTCTGATTCCAGCGTACCCATCAATTGGAGTTGCAGAAATTATCGCGAACTTAGCTATTATCCTTCCCGCCGGGTTACTTTTGCTCAACCGAGCATCTATCCAGCATTGCTGGTTTTGTTCCGCGTCTAGGGTGAAGGATATATATCCGATTCCGCTTAAATGATGTCCGGAATCGTCACATTTGCTATATCCAATCCAAAGATTTGCATCAAAAGTGGACGAATTAAATTCGTCAACAAGCCAAGGAGTGGCTGTCGGTTCTAGTTGCGTTACAAACGTTGGAGTTTCCGAAGGTGAAACGGTAACTTGAGGTGCAGGAAGAACAAGACCGCTAGCCCCTACCAAAATTGTTAGTGCTGGTATCAATGCCAATATTAGGCCGAAAAGAAGGGGGCCGAACCTCCTTTCAAGAATTTTGATTTCCCCAGACAAAAGTTTGTACATCGGAACGGCGAAAAGCGAGATACCGATATAAATTAACCAAAGATAACCTGGGTTTTCTGCAAACCAAGCGATTATATAAGGCATTGACTTATCACCGGCGCTTTTCAAGTAATCCGGGATAATGACTGATAAATAAATTGCAATAACCGCCAATGCCAAAACAATTGGCAAGGAAATTAAGATTCGTACATAATGAGTTGATTGTTTTACTTTGATTGGTTTAGTTCTTTTTGTCATATCCGTCCCTAATTTTTAAGCCGAATACTTTGAGTATAAATCAATTACTGGATCTGAGCGCTTCCATTTCGTCGCACAGAGCGCGCAGGTAATGCCAATTGTAGATGCCGTATTTGTGGCCGTCTTCCCACTCAATGTTGATGGCGTAGTTACCCACTGCCTCCAAGCCTTTCAGCCGTGAGGCGCTGGCGTTCATCAGCGGGATGATGAACATATCGGGATCCGGCTCCGGCTTCATATTCTCGTGGCCGCCGCGGCACTGGGCGCAGGGGCAGGCGTTGCGCAGCAGATCGAACGGATAGGCGCAGCTGCGCCCGTCGCTCCACTCGATGGTCAGGCGCGCCTGCTTGCGATTGGCGGTGATGTTAGTCGGAATGATCTCGCTCAAAATTCGCTCCTCAAGGATTGGCCACCACAGACAAATAATCGGCCGCGGCCCAGCCGGCGCGGTTCTCATCCACGGGCGTCACCAGGTACCACCAGGTGATGCCGTCGACCACCTGCGGGCCATCGCGCACTTCGAAGACCTCGGCGTCGTAAGCAAGGAATTGGATCGTGGTCGATAGCCCAGGCGCGCTGCGAATATTGAGACCGGCGCCGCCGGTGCCCACGATCTGCACATAGCTGCCCACGCCCATCTCGTTGCCGACCGGCGGCACAAATACAGCCGTTGGCGTCGAGGTGGGGAACACAGTTGCTGAAGGTGCGGGTGTGTTGCTCGGCCCAGGCACCCAGGTGAGCCCAGCCAACGGG
>JBKJWG010000186.1:0-17086 GCA_046716985.1 Anaerolineales bacterium
CGGTGGCGGACCTTGTGCCTCTGACTGGCGAGAACCGCTGGCTGGTGCGCGTGGGCCTTGCCCAAATTCGCCAGCCGCGCCGCCAGGGATTATTATCGCTGATCGGCGCTTCTGGCATGAAACCGCAGCGCGTGACTGCTGGGGACATTGGCTTCATGCTGGGGCCGCGCCTGAACGCGGCCGGGCGAATGGATACTGCTGTGGCGGCCTACCAATTGCTGACCACTACCGATATTTTTCAAGCAGGTAAGCTGGCCCAGGATCTGGACAACCGCAATCGCGAGCGCCAGCTGCTCACCCGCCAAATGAGCGAAACCGCAGAGGCGATGGTCATTGAGGAAGATGCGGATGCGTTGTTGCTGGCCGCTTTTCATCCCGAATTCAGCCCGGGTGTAGTGGGCTTAGTAGCTTCGCGACTATCGGAACGTTACTATCGCCCGGCCATCGTAGGGCAAAGCGGCCCCGAATTCACACGCGCTTCTTGCCGCAGCATTTCGGAGTTCCACATCACGCGTGCCCTGGAGCAATGCGCTGACCTGTTTGTGAATTTTGGCGGCCATGCCGCCGCGGCAGGCTTCACCGTGCGCAATGAGAACCTGCCAGAAGCGATGCAACGCTTGCGCGCCATTGCGAGTGAGCAGTTGGGGGCACTGGACTTGCGCCCCACCCTAGTTGCGGATGCCGAAGTGCCGTTAGGTGAACTCAAGCCCGATCTGATCTCGCAGCTGGAAATGCTGGAACCGACGGGCTACGGCAATCCGCAGGTGAATTTGGTGAGCCGCGGGTTGCAGGTGCGCGATGCGCGCACAGTGGGCAAAGAAGCCCGCCACCTGAAGCTGACGGTGAGCGATGGCCGCATCACATACGATGCTATCGCGTTCGGGCACGGCGACTGGGCACAGGAAATGCCCAAGGTAGTCGATCTGCTCTATCGTTTTGAAGTGAACGAATTTAATGGTCAAGAACGACTGCAGCTTAATGTGCGCGATTTAAAAGCTTCAATCTAGTTCATCAGTCTAATCATAAAAACGATATAGCAGTAATGCCCATAGGGCGTGGAAGGCGTCTATCAAGCCGATCTTCTTGCCCTCGGAATAATCACGCGGGTTGAAGCTGATCGGCACTTCGTAGATACGTACCCGGCGCTTAAGTAGCTTGGCGGTGATCTCCGGCTCAAAGTCGAAACTATTCGAGCGGATGCGAATGCCCTCCAACGCCTCGCGGCGGAAAAGCTTATAGCCCGTCTCCATGTCGCTCAGGATATTGTTGTAGAGCAGGTTGGTTAAAAAAGTGAGAAAATGGTTGGCCACCGCGTGCCAGAACATGGTTGGCCGGCGCGGTCCACCCAAGAAACGCGAGCCATAGACCACGTCGGCCAAACCAGACTCGATCGGCTCGAGCATTTTCTTTACGTCGCGCGGATCATATTCCAAGTCGGCATCCTGGATCAGAATGAGCTCGCCTTTGGCCGCTTGGATACCGTCACGAACCGCCGCCCCTTTGCCCTGATTCTTGGCATGCGTTAATATCTGGACGCCCTTCTGTCCATTTAATTTATTCAAGACCGCACCTGTGCCATCGCTGGAGCCGTCGTCGACCACGATGATCTCGTCTGCCAGCCCCACCGCTTGCACGCGCCTGATCATTTCCTCCACGGTATTGGCTTCGTTGTATACCGGCATAACCACGCTCAGTTTCATTCGGGCGATTATATGCGATTCAGAAGGCGCCAAGACCCACATGCTATAATGCCCCTTCGCAAGCAAATTTATTTGATTGCAGAGGGAACAGCTTGCTGAAATTTTCTTAGTAGAGAGCCCGAATGAAGCGTTTGGCAAAAACCGAGAAGAAAAAACAAGCAATCGGAGAGCATAAAACGCGTCGTGGCCATAAGCTGCGTGCGGGATTGCTTCTTTTCCTATTAGTTTTCGGCTGGGTCGTGAGTATCGTCCCCTCTTTGGCCGCCTCTGCTGCGCAAGCCGGTGACCCGCGGGCACTGGCTCAAGCTTTGCTCGAAAACCTAACCCCCGAGGAGAAGGTGGGGCAGCTCTTTCTGGTCACCTTCAACGGGCCGCGCGCGGATGCAGAAACCCAGATCTATGACCTGATCAGTAACTATCACATTGGCGGCGTTATTCTGCGGCGCGATATGGATAACTTCGTAGCTCAACCCGGCACGCTGCAGGCGGCTTCTGACCTGATCACCCAGTTGCAGAGCGCAGAGGCCGATGCGTCGCTGGAAAACCGCGTAGACGCTACCAGCGGCGAACGCTATGTGCCTGCCTATATCCCTTTACTGGTTGCTCTTTCGCAAGAAGGCGATGGGGCTCCCAACGACCAGATCCTCGACGCGCTCAGCCCACAACCCACAGAAATGATGTTGGGAGCCACCTGGAACCCGAGCTTGGCGCGCCAATCGGGGGAGTTATTAGGTTCCGAGCTTAGCGCGCTCGGTGTGAATCTGCTCTTTGGCCCTTCGTTGGACGTACTGGAAAATCCCCAGCCCGGGAGTTCTGGCGACCTGGGTGTGCGCAGTTTTGGCGGCGACCCTTATTGGGTGGGGCAAATGGGCCAGGCTTATATCGAGGGCGTTCATAGCGGTAGCCAAAACCGCGTGGCGGTGGTTGCGAAGCACTTGCCTGGCCATGGCGACTCGGATCGTCCACTTGAAGAAGAAGTGCCCACGGTGCGCAAATCGCTGGCCCAGCTCACCCAAGTGGAGCTGCCGCCCTTCTTCGCCGTCACCGGAGATGCACCGACGCCCGAAGCCAGCGTCGACGCCATGCTACTGGCGCACATCCGTTATCAAGGCTTCCAGGGCAACATCCGCGCCACCACGCGGCCGCTCAGCTTTGACCCGCAAGCCTTCAATGATCTGATGGCTTTGCCGGCCTTTGCGGAGTGGCGCCAGGCCGGCGGACTGATCGTGAGTGATAGCCTGGGAACGCGAGCGGTGCGCCGCACCTACGACGCCAGTGAGCAAGTCTTCGACGCCCCCCTGGTTGCCCGCGATGCATTTTTGGCTGGCAATGATTTACTCTACCTGGGAAATTTCCTGGCCAGTGGTGACGCCAGCAGCTACACGACTATTATGCGCACCATGCAATTCTTCGCGCAGAAATATCGCGAAGATTTCGCTTTTGCCGAGCGCGTCGACGAATCCGTGTTGCGTATCCTTAGCTTAAAATTTGGGCTCTATCCAACCTTTGTGCTGGATTCGGTCCAGCCTGTTCAAAACGAATTGAACGCGATAGGCCAAAATCAACAATTGCTATTTGAAGTCGGCCGCCAGGCCGCTACATTGTTAAGCCCAACACTCTCTGAGTTGCCTAATTTCCTGCCCGAGCCGCCGGGGCGCTTCGAGCAGATCGTGTTCATCACCGACAGCTACACTGTGCAACAATGCGAGCAATGCACCCCACAAAACGCGCTTTCGGCCAATGCCTTATCGCAAGCCGTCTTAAACCTTTACGGGCCAGACACGGGCAACCAGTTGACCGCGGCCAATCTGTCTTCCTTTTCATTCACCCAACTAACCCGTACCCTGGATGGCAACCTGGAAGGTGGAGATCCACTTTTGGACAATTTGGCGCGGGCCGAGTGGGTGGTCATCGGTCTATACAAGGAAGATAGCAGTCGACCTGAATCACTGGCTTTGCGGCGCCTGCTTTCCGAACGCCTCGATCTGATCCAGAATAAGAGGGTCGTCGTCTTTGCCCTCAACGCGCCCTACTATTTGGATGCCACCGATATCACCAAAGTCAGCGCTTATTATGGGCTATTTGGCAAAAATTACGTCATCGCCGATGTGGCGGCGCGTTTGCTCTTTCAGGAGATCAGCGCACCCGGAGCCTCACCCGTTTCGGTGCAAGGTATAGGTTATGAACTGATTGAAGCCACGGCACCTAACGCGGCGCAAACCATTCCTTTAGAGATCACGCGCATCTTACCCACCCCCACCGCAACTCCAAGCGTGGGTGGCGCGGAAG
This sequence comes from Anaerolineales bacterium, assembly GCA_046716985.1. Lineage (GTDB taxonomy): Bacteria > Chloroflexota > Anaerolineae > Anaerolineales > UBA11579 > JAMCZK01. Next base: position 3,990 of record JBKJWG010000186.1, read on the forward strand.
CGACTCCGGTCGAAGGTGTCGCTACCGAAACCCCTACATTCCAAGCCGGCGATCTGTTGGCTATGCAAGCGGGACCCATCCTGGACCACAACGGGCATGTGGTGCCAGACAACACGCCGGTAACTTTCTCGATCACTCTGATCACGGAACAAAACAGCCTGCAGCGTCAAATTACCTCCACAACTCATGCGGGTATAGCAATAGCCACCTATTCGATCGAGAGTGAGGGCGGATTGGATTTAACCGCCAGCAGCGGCGAACCGGCCGCGCTGTCTGCGACCTTACATTTCGAAGTGGCTGGCATAAATCCCGAAGGGCTCGCCCTGCAGGCCACCCAGACCGCGCAAGCGCTATTGCTGGCTGCCACGCCGGTGCCAACATCTCAGCCGAATTCTGCCGAGGGCATTTCGCTGGGGCGCACCGATCTGGTGGACTGGTTCTTAGTGCTGTTGATCTCAGGAATTCTCGGGTTACTTGCCTACCAAACCGGGATCAACCTGGGCAAGGTGCGCTGGGCCGTGCGCTGGGGGCTTACCACCCTAATCGGCGGCCTTTTGGCAGGCAGCTATTTGGCATTTGATCTGCCAGGCAGCAAAGCTATTTTGGTGTTTGCAGGGAAATGGGGATTAGTGCTGGCCCTTATAGCCGGAGCTAGCATTGGCTGGCTGGCCGGTCTTGCCTGGCGCGAAGCGCTCAAACGACGTAGCGCAAAATCGGTTTAGTGCCCGATCGTTGCAATAAAACTCAACAGCAACAAAGCGCCCGCTACCCACAGTAGCGAGCGCTCTGTAGGCGAAGACAGCAGATCGGCAAAGGTGGGCGGCGGTACACGGCCGTTGCTGCGCCCAGCCGGTTCGATCTGGCCCAACAAGGCCTGCTGAAAAGCAGCAACGTTTTGCGGGCGTTCTTCGGGGTGCAGGCTAAGCGCCCACATGATGGCCCGCTCGGTACGCGGGCTCAGCTCAGGATTGAGGGCACGCAGAATTGGCATGCCCTCTGGATGCAAGAAACGCTCGCGTGCTTCTACGGGGGCGGTGTTGGTGAGCAGATGATAAAGCGTGGCGCCAAAAGCATACACATCGCTGCGCACATCGGTGTGGCCGGTATCGCCGCCATACTGTTCGAGCGGCGTGTAGAGTGCGGTGCCGCGCCCCTGCACGATAGTGATAGTGTCTTCTTGCGCCGCCAAGATCTTGACTAGTCCAAAATCTACCAGCTTTACGACGCCAGTGGGCGTGAGTTTCAAGTTGCTAGGCTTGATATCGCGATGCAGGATCGGGGGCTGCTGGCTATGCAGATAGGTGAGCGCATCGGCGATCTGCCCCGCCCAAGCCAGCACTTCTTTTTCGGAAAGAAACTCGCCGCGCTGGCGCGCTTCGACCATCAGATTGCGCAGATCCTGGCCAGGGACGTAATCCATGACCAGATAGTCACTGTGTTCCTCGGAAAAGAAGTCTGAGACTTTGGGCAAATTGGGGTGATCCAGGCGGGCCAACACGGTCGCCTCTCGCAGAAATTGAGAACGAGTTTGGCTCAGGGTTTCTTCTGATAGTGAAGGGTCTAGCCGAACCTCTTTAACCGCGCACAGGCGTCCCTCGAGGCGCAGATCGTCAGCAAGGTAAATACTGCCCATGCCCCCGCGGCTGATGAATTCGGTGATCTTATAGCGTTCGCGTAGAACCCCACCTGTTTCCAAAGGCATGCAGCATCTCTCTTCTCTCCGTGGCACACGGAATTCGGTCGCCGATGTTGGCGTGAAAAAAACTGTAAAGAACGATTGACCGAACTTTGGTATTATACCTAGGGAAGAATTTATGCCGCCGAGCAATGAAAGTTATCCCATATTGATCGCGCAGAGCGGCCCCCTCAATGGCGAGCGCTGGTTGATCCGCGGCCCGATGACCATCGGCCGCGATGCAGATTGCGACATTGTCATTCCTGATCGTAAAATTTCGCGGCAGCACGCCAAGCTTGTGCCCAACCCTCAAGGAATTACGCTGCAAGATCTAGATAGCAAGAACGGCACGCATTACAACGGCAGCGTGCTGAAGGGGTCGACCGCGCTTGCAGACGGTGACACGATCCAGATCGCCCTAGCGCAGAAATTTGTCTTCCTGACATCGGACGCCACTGTTCCACTGGAGTTCGAGATCCCTGCCGAAGTGCCGGTTGGCAAACGCCGGCTGCGTATGGACAAGCGCTCGCGGCGCGTGTGGGCCAACGAAGTTGAGATCCAGCCGCCCCTATCGGTAGCGCAGTTCACCATGTTAGAGATGCTTTATCTACGCGATGGGCTAGTGGTGCCGCGCGAGGAAATGGTGAAATTGATTTGGAGCGAGGACAAGTCCTACGGTGTCTCCGACCAGGCGCTTGACGCCCTGGTGCGGCGGCTGCGCGACCGGCTCGGCGAAGCCGACCCCGGCCACGAGTATGTGGTCACTGTGCGCGGTCACGGGTTGCGACTCGAAAACCCGACCATCGATAAATAAAGACCCGCTACGGCGGGTCTTTATTTATTTCTTGGCTTCAGCTTGTGGCGCTTGCATCCCTCTTTGCATCGAGGCCTTCAGCGCAGCGCGATAAGCCGCGCGCACTTTTTCGGCTAGTTCTTTATCCGGGCTTTCCTGCAATTGCAGCATCATCGCCGAGAGGCTCTCAACAAATTCAGGTGTAATTTCGTCTTTATGTGCGGCGACAACTTTCTTGCGCGCTTCGTCATCGGCTGCTTCGACCAGTTCGTTGAGCAAAGCAGGGTTATAGCCGGGCGAGATCAACTGCTGGATCGCTTCCATTAAAGTCCGCAGCTTTTCCATGCGCGGCTTGTCTTTCTTTTCTTCGGCATCAGCAAGATTTTGGTTCAGCACCTGTAGGAAAAAATCATCGAGCACGGCTGCGTTCTGCTGCAGCACTTCGGCCGGCTTCTCGACCTGCAGCAGTGTTTCCAGGTTGCGCTGGGCTACGTTCAAGCGCGCTTGCAGCTGTTCGTCGGTCTGCTTGGTGATCTCAAGCAAACTCTCGCGCAGCTTGGTCAGCTTCTCTTTTTCATCTCCCTGAGCCTTATCAATGCGATCGCTTAGGGTCTGGAAGAAGACGTAATCCAAACCCGGGCGGGCCATACTGGCCATAGCGTTCAGCCGGGTTTCGTTGCCAGCGGTTTCAATAAGCATGTCCATGAGTTTCTCGCGGGTCAGCTCTTTGCCGGCGCCTTCCAGCGCGGCACGAGCCGCCTCGATCTCGTCGGCTTGTTGCTTGATCTGTTTGCCGATCTCAGTGTGCTCCAGCAACGCTTCCTGGATCTTACCCAGCTTAGTCACCGCAGCCTCGTCGCGGCCCGAGAGGCCGGCCTCCAGCATGCGGCTTAATAGCGTGAAGAATTCGCTGTCCACCGGCGCAGCTTCTTTCTTCACCGCGTCCACCAAGCCCTCGTCCGAAACGGCAAGCAAGCGCTGCAGCAATTCCACCCGCTTGCGCTGGGCATCCAGCATTTCTTTGGTAATGCCTTCGCCTTCCAGTACTTTTTCCAGCAAATTCTGATAAGTGAACATTTGCTGGGGTTTGAACAGATAAGCCTTGCGCTGCTCAGCCTTGAGGCTGTTGACCACCCTATTCATCAACGGGGCGATCTGCTTCTCCTGCTCCATGACGGGCAGGTTGAGCTCGGCCGGGAAGTAGGTGAGCAGCAGTTCTTTGGATGGATCGTGGTAAATGACCGGCATGGCCAGCTGGCCCTGGTAGCCACAATTCGGGCAGCGAATGACGTTGACGGCGCCATTCAGCAGGCGCTGCTTGGCTTGCGGATCGACGCCGACGTCGAAAAGCTGCTCGACCTCGGCCATCACGGGTTGTCTACAATTGGGGCAAGGGACTTGAGTTCGGGGCATGGTTCTCTCTTATGAAGGCTAGTTTATTGACGCGGCAGCGAGAAACAGATACAAGCTCCACCTTGGTATTTAGGGTCGACCCAGATGCTGCCGCCATGCGCTTCCAAAATGGCGCGGGTGAGATAGAGGCCGAGGCCGGCGCCCTTGGTGCTGCGAGCGGTTTCGCCTGCCCGGTAGAAGCGGTCGAAGATGTGCGGGATATCGCCGGCGGCGATACCCGGTCCCTGGTCGCTCACGCACACGACCACGTGCTCAGGGCGCACCTGGCCAGTGATACGAATTTCGCCGCCCTGCGGCGAATACTTGACCGCATTAGAAAGCAGATTCAGCAACACTTGGCCAATGCGTTGGTCGTCGGCCAAGATGACCGGATAATCTTTGGGAAATTCGACGACGATCTTGTGCTTATCGGTCTGGGTGCGGAAGCGTTCGGCGATGCGCTCGGCTAGCCGCGGCAGCGAAAGATCGCTTGCATTGATCGGCAGAGCGCCGGCCTCCAAGCGCGAGGCGTCCAACAAATTCTCGATTAGGCCAGCCAAACGATCTGCCTCTTCTTCGATGACCGCCAGGCTATCCTGCACTACCTTGCTATCCCAGCGTACATCCTCCCGCCGTAGCGTGCTCACATAACCCTTGATCAGCGCTACAGGCGTCTTCAATTCATGGCTAATGACTGAAATAAAGGTGCTTTGTAATTCCTCGGCTTGGCGGAAATGGCTGACATCCCGCACCGATGCGATCACATTCAATAATTGGCCTTGCTGGGTGAGCAGCGGTGCGTAGGTGACACCAACTGCTAGCTTGCTGCCATCCGGCCGCTCCAAGTCTCCTTCTACGTAAAGGGTGGCGCTGGGCGTGAGCGGCCAGCCGCCGGCTTCGGCATGCTCCAATGTGGGGCCGTGAGCAACCTCATCAAAGTGGATCACCTCATTATGCTTACGACCGATCACATCCTCAATGGTGCGGCCCGACAGCCGGGCGAAGGCTGGATTGCAACGCTCGATCGTGCGATCCGGGGACAGGATCAGGATGCCATCGGCTACCGAATCCAAGATGGCGGTGATGCGCTGCTTTTCATAACTGGTGCGCTCATACAGCTGGGCATTGTGCACCGCAATGGCAGCTTGGTCCGCAAAGCTTTGCAAGAGCAAGCGATCTTCAGGCGAGAACAAGCCGCGGTAATTGCGGAAGATAAAGATGACGCCCAGCACGCGGTTCTGCGCGATTAGCGGCAAACCCACACCAGTTAGCAAGCCGAGACTTACCTCGCGGGCAATGCGCTGCAGCAGGCGATTGACCTCGGGCAGCTCGAAGCGGGCTGGGTCTACGTGATCGGGAACTTCAGCCAGCAGCGGATCCAGATACTGGATCAACTCAGGCGGAATGCCATAGGAGGCGGCAGTCGCCCAGCCGCCAGGCTCGCCGCGCAGTGCGACCAAGCCGGCCTGGCCAGCCAACAAGTCTGCGGCGTGGCGCAGGATGCGCGCCAATACCTTGTCGAGGTCGAGCTCCTGGGTGATGACCCGCGCAATCTCGAGCAGGTAATCGCGTTGGCGGACTCTGAAATCAGGCAGCATAAGAGTTAGGCCCCCTAATGATAAAGCGCAAAACTAAGATTTGGGGAGACTCTTCTCTACGATCTTAAGAGCTTTGTCCACGATCTCAGTTGAAGTATCCAGCATGCCGCGGAAGCGCACCGAGCGCGCTCCGCTGGTGAGGGCGTACAGGCCGTTCTCCTTCATGCGTTCGATCAACGCATCCCGGGCGGCTTTGTCCGGCACGTCAAAGGCGATCATCAGGCCGCGGCCGCGCACGTTGCTCATAAATTTCTTCGAGCCCTCGGCGACGGATTTCAAGCCAGCCAGTAAACGCTCGCCCACTTTGCCGGCATTCTCCAGCAGTTTCTCTTCCTCCATAATTTCGAGAAAGCGAGCGGATCGCACCATGTCGGTGAGGTCGCCACCCCAAGTGGAATTGATACGGCTTTCCTCGGCGAACACATTTCCGGCCACTTCATCTACGCGCGGGCCGACAATGATCCCGCACACCTGGGACTTCTTGCCGAAAACGATAATGTCGGGCTTCACGCCCATGTGCTCGATCGCCCACATCTTGCCTGTGATGCCCATGCCGCTTTGGATCTCGTCGGCAATGAGCAGGAATTCGTGTTCGTCAGCCAGGCGGCGCAGTTCTTTGAAGAATTCCGGCCGGAAGTGGTTATCGCCGCCCTCGCCCTGGATCGGCTCGATAATTAAGGCGGCTACGTCGCCGGGATATTGTTTCACAGCCGATTCGATCTGGGTAATGGCGATCTCTTCGGCGTGCTGCACGTCAGCCAAGACCTGCTGGGTAACCGGGAAGCTCAGCTTGGGATTGAGGATGCGCGGCCAATCGAACTTAGGGAAATAGAGATATTTGCGCACGTCATCGGTATTGGTCAATGACATCGTGTAGCCGGAGCGTCCATGGAAAGCCTCGCGGAAATGGATGACTTTACTTCCCAGGCCATCGATACGCTGCATGTTGCCGTTGGAAGCGTTCTTGATGCGAGCAAAATTCTTGCGCACTTTCCAGTCGAAAGCGGTCTTTAATCCGTTTTCGACTGCGAGTGTGCCTCCACTTATAAGGAAAAGGTGCTGCATATCTTTCGGCATAGCCAGCCGCGCAAACGTCTCGATGAACTCAGCCATATAGGTAGTGAAGAAGTCGGATGACGAGGGCTTGGTGATAGCTACACTTAGCAGCTTCTCAATAAAGGCCGAATCGTGCATCTTGGGATGGTTGTGCCCGATGGGCGCACTGGCGAAATAGGTGAAAAAGTCGATATATTCCTTGCCGGTCAGGGCGTCACGCAAATAGGGGCCGTGCGAGCCTTCGATATCTACAACGATAGGCTCGCTGCCAGGTGGCAGGTACTTGGCAATTTGCGCGTGGACTTCAGAAGCCTTCATTAGTTTCAAATCTCCGATCTTGGGTACGGGCGAGGGATTATAACATCGGGGCTTAGCCGCTTCGTTGGCTTAAAGCCCGACGGTATAATCAAAACTGCCATGGCTGGCAGTTCAAATCTCGTTATACTCGCTCACTTATGACCCCTCAGATCGCAACAACCCTGGGGATCCTTCTCGTAGCCGTTTTCTTACTGATTACCGAGCGTTTTCGCAGCGACCTTATCGCCTTGCTGGTGTTATTGAGCCTGGCCCTCAGCCGCCTGGTTACACCCGCCGAGGCGCTTTCCGGCTTTAGCAACCCGGCCGTAGTCACGATCTGGGCCATGTTCATTCTCAGCGCCGGGCTGGCCCGCACGGGGGTGGCCGACTGGTTGGGGCGCCTCATCCTGCGGCTGGGCAGCAAACAAGAGGCTCGCTTACTCTTACTCATCATGCTGGTTGCCGCAGGCCTTTCTGCGTTTATGAACGCCACCGGAGTGGTGGCTATGCTGCTGCCGGTGGTCAACGTGCTCTCGCGTAAGCAAAGGATGCCAGCCTCCAAACTGCTAATGCCGGTGGCGGTAGGCACCTTGCTGGGCGGCGTGAACACGCTCATCGGCACGGCCCCCAATATCCTGGTTAGCAACGCCCTAAGCGAGTTTGGTGGCGTGCAATTCCATTTTTTTGATTTCCTCAAGGCAGGCCTGCCGGTAACGCTGGGCGGCATCGCCTTTATGGTGGTCATCGGCAGGCGCCTGCTGCCCAAGCGTGATCTCGCCAAAGAGTTGCGCCGCATGGACCGCGAAGCTGGCACGGTTTTTGGCCTTGAGGAGCGTCTATTTGCCCTGCGCCTTCCGCAAGACTGCCTGCTGGCTGGCAAGCGGCTGGCCGAAAGCCGATTGGGCACGGCGCTAAAGCTAAACGTGATCGGCATCATTCGAAAGAAGAAAACACAATTGGCTCCGGGACCGAACACAATCCTGCACGGCGGCGACCAATTGCTGGTGCTTGGAAAGCCGGATTGGCTGGAAGAATTGATCAGCGGGCACACCTTGGTTTTGGAAAAGAGCAATGGAGCAAATTCAAGCAACGCGCGGCTTAAGCTGGCTGTCAAAAATTTGGTTTCGTCGCAGATCGCGTTGGCCGAGCTCACCATCCCCATAGAGTCGCGCCTGATCGGGCAAAGTCTGGCTCAGCTCAATTTTCGCAAGCAATATAGAGCCAATGTGCTGGCCATTTGGCATGGGGGGCGCGCCATGCGCACCAATTTCCAGGACGTGATGCTGCAAGCCGGCGACCGTTTTCTGCTGCAAGCCAGTCGCGTGCAATTAAGCAAGTTGCGCGATTCCAAAGATTTCACCAACGCGGGTAAAGGCGATTTAGGCGTATATGAATTGGAACAGCGCCTGCTCCTAATGACCGTACCGAAAAGATCTCGTCTGGTTGGCAAGAATTTGGCGCAAAGCGAGCTGGCAGATTCCTTTGGCCTGTCAGTGTTGGGTATTATCCGCGACGGAAAGACGAAGCTGATGCCGAAACCCAAGGAAAGATTACGCGCCGGAGATCGCTTAGTCGTTGAAGGCCGCTTGGAAGATGTCGAATTACTGCGTGCTCTGCAAGAATTACAAATAGAGGATGGGGAAGCCCCCAGGCTAACCGACTTGGAGAGCGAAGACATTGGCTCGGTTGAAGTAGTTGTTTCGCCCCACTCCGATCTTGGCGGCAAAAGCCTGCGCGATATGCAGTTCCGAGAAAAATATGGGCTGAACGTCCTTGCCATTTGGCGCGGCGGACGCGCTTACCGTTCGAACTTACGGGAGATGCCACTGCACGTCGGCGATTCGCTACTGGTATATGGGGACCGCACCCAAATCAAATTGCTGGCGCAGGAACCGCAGTTCCTGGTGATGTCACGGGAATTGCAAGAAGCGCCCAAGCGTGAAAAGGCACGGCTGGCAGTCCTGATCATGGCCGCGGTGGTCGCCGCGGTAGCGCTGGGCTGGTTGCCGATCGAGATTGCCGCAGTGGCTGGCGCGGTGCTGATGGTGATGACGCGCTGCTTGAACATGGAGGAGGCGCAGAAATCTATCCAATGGCCAGCTGTCTTCTTGATCGCCGGCATGCTGCCGCTGGGCGTTGCCCTGCAAAACAGCGGCAGCGCTGTGTTGCTGGGCCGCGTGGCTTTTTCTGCGGCCGGCGGCTGGGACACGACCATGCTGCTGGCCATTATCTTTCTCATCAGTAACTTGTTTGCGCAAGTAATTCCGTCGCCGGTAGTTGCGGTGCTCATGTCCAGCTTAGTGCTGAATACTTCGGCAGGGCTGGCGGCTTCGCCGCAAGCGCTGCTGCTAACTATCGCCATGGGCGCGGCCATTCCACTGATCTTCCCGATCAGCCATCCGGCCAATCTGCTGGTGATGGGTCCAGGTGGATATCGCTTCACAGATTACACTAAAGTCGGCTTGCCGCTCACCTTGCTGGTGTTGCTTATTACCGTAGTAACAATGCCATATTTCTGGCCACTGCCCTAAAACATGACGAACAGTTTTCAATTTCAACTCGAGGGACAGAGCGGGCGCGCCCGCGCCGGGCGTTTCAGCACGCCGCATGGAGATCTGGAAACGCCGGTCTTCGCGCCGGTTGGCACCGCTGCAACAGTGAAAGCCGTAACCCCTGCCCAGTTAGAAGAGATGGGGGCCAGCCTTGTGCTGGCCAATACCTATCACCTATATTTGCGCCCTGGCGATGAATTGATCGCGGAGCTCGGCGGCCTGCACGAATTTATGCGCTGGCCCCGACCCATGCTGACCGATTCGGGCGGCTACCAGGTTTTCTCGCTGGCGCAAAGCCGCGTCATCGATGCGGACGGAGTCAACTTCCGCAGCCACTTGGACGGCTCGCTGCATCGTTTCACACCGCACAAAGTCATGCAGATCCAAGAGAACCTTGGCGCGGACATTATCATGGTGCTGGATGAGTGTGCCGAGCCCAATGACCGCGCCTACAACGAAGAAGCATTAGTGCGCACCCACGCCTGGGCGCAGCTCTGCCTGGAGGCCAGGACGCGCAAAGACCAGGCCCTGTTCGGCATCGTGCAGGGTGGCATCTTCGATGATCTGCGCGAACGGTCAGCGCAATATATTGCCTCGCTCAGCTTCGAGGGGAATGCCATCGGCGGGCTGTCGGTGGGCGAGAGCAAAGAAGATATGCACCGCGTGCTCGAATTGGTGGATAGCCTCCTGCCTGAAGACAAGCCGCGCTACCTGATGGGCGTGGGCACGCCGGAGGATCTGGTGCAATGCATTCGCCGCGGCGTGGACATTTTTGATTGCGTGCTGCCCACCCGGCTGGGGCGCAACAACGCCGCCTTCCTGCGCAGTGGCGGGCGCTTGAATATAAAGAACGCCGAATTTGCGCGCGACAAAAACCCTATCGACGAAAATTGCACTTGCTATGCCTGCCAGAACTTCAGCCGAGCATACTTACGCCACCTGGCGCAAGCCAACGAAATGTTGGCCGGCACGCTGCTCTCGATCCACAATTTGCACACGCTTATCCATCTCGCCAAGGACCTGCGCGCGGCGATCGTGCGCGGCGATTTTGAAACGGTGGCTGCGAGCCTCGAACAAGAGCAACGTGCGCGTCAAGTAATATAAACTTTCCATCGCGATGAATTTATTTCACGCCGCGCTGCTGGGCATTATTCAGGGCTTAACCGAGTTTTTACCAGTTTCCAGTTCTGGACACCTCATCTTGGTTCGCCATTTGCTTGGCCTCCCGGAGGAGGACATGGCCGCGTTTATTTTCGACGTGCTGGTGCAAATGGGCACCTGGGTGGCGGTGATCATTTATTACCGCCACGAATTGCTGGTTATCGGCAACAACATGTTTGCAAATCTTTTTCGGCGCAAACCCGCAACGGCCGAGGCGCGCTTGGGCTGGCTGATCTTATTGGCCACGGTGCCAGCCGTCATTGCGGGCTGGCTCTTAAAAGACAGCATCATCGGCACGCTGAGCAGCCTGCCGGCTACTGGCCTGCTGATGCTGGGCACCGCTTTGCTGCTTGTGGCGGCCGAGCTGGTCGGCCATCGCCTACGCGCGGTCGAAGACTTGCGCCCAGCAGATGCAATCTGGATCGGCGCGGCCCAAACCCTAGCATTGCTACCGGCCATCTCGCGTTCGGCGGCCACCCTGTTTGGCGGCATGGCGCGCAATCTGCGCCGCGACCAAGCCGCCCGTTTCGCTTTTCTTATAGCCGTGCCAGTCATGCCGGCCGCGGCCATAGTGGCCCTCTTGCAGTTGGAAACATTACCGCAAGCCAGCAGCCTTCTCCTGCCGCTGGCGGTCGGCTTTCTGGCTGCCGCGGTGATTGGCTACTTGAGCATTCGTTGGCTGCTGAATTACCTTGCAACTCGTTCCCTATTTCCTTTTGCCATCTATTGCGCCATAGTTGGCGCGCTTGTTTTGTTTTCGGCCTAATCATGAAGTGGTCCGTTTTCGTTGCCATTCTTCTGTTCATCACCAGCTGCGCACCCGCGGCAGCCGAAGCGGACGAACTGCGCATTGCCATTAGTCCCGCGGCGCAGCCAGCCAGCGCGGCGGTGCTGGCCTGCTTACCGCGCGCTGAGGATATCCACATTTCATTCGATGAACTTTATCCAGCTGCAATTCAGCTGGATAAAGTTCATCTCTACATTCGGCTGGGCGAGCCCGCAGAACAACCGGCCTTCGCCGCCCAGCTTGCTACGGAAAGTCTTGTAATCATCACCAACGCAATTGACCAACTTAGTCGCTCCCAAGCAGCCGACTTGTTTAGCGGACGTATAAGCAACTGGAGCGAATTGGGGGGCGAAGATCTGCCAGTCGAGCTTTGGGTAGGACCCGCCAGCGACGAAGCTCGACTGGCTTTTGAAGAGTCGGTGTTACTGGGCAGCCCGGTGTCCGGCGACGCCAACATAGCTTCAGACCCGCAGCAAATCTTGGATGCTGTTGCTGCCAACCCCGGCGCGGCCGGGTTGCTGCCGGCAGCCTGGGCTAGCGGAGCGGCGCAGATCGACTTGGGCATTGAGTTACCCGTGCTGGCCATCGCCGCTAAGGAGCCTAACGGCGCGGCTCGCGCCGTGTTAAGCTGCCTGCAGGGCAGCCTCGGTCAGGTTGCCCTCGCCGAAAAATACGCGCCGCTGCAACCCTAGGAGGAAAGTATGAAGAATTTCGAACTGAGCGATCTTTTGAAGCAAGCTGCGGCCCAAGACGCGCGTTATTTAGAATTCTTGCGCGTTCCCTCCTTAAGTCTCGGCATTTACATTTTGGCGGCTGGTTCCACTGACGAGCAAAGTCCGCACAAGCAAGATGAGGTCTATTACGTGCTCAGGGGAAAGGCCAAGCTGCAAGTTGAAAGCGAAGTGCGACCCGTGCAAAGCGGATCCATCGCCTTTGTTGCCGCACACGACAAACATAAATTCATTGAAATTGAAGAAGACCTTTCCCTCCTAGTGTTTTTCGCCCCCGCAGAAGAAGACTAACTTATCTTTTTGGTCAGCTTGCGCTCCAGCCGCGCCTGGCGCAATTCGAGCAGCGGCTTCCAGTGCACGCGTTCATAGGTCGGGGATTTTTTCAATACCGTGATGGCCGTCTCGGTGTATTGCAACGCCTGTTTGAAATCGCCGCGGCGATGCTCGTAATATTTGGCGATCTCGACGTGGGCATAGATATGCCCATCGCCGGCCGCCTGCTCCCACAGCCGCAGCGCCGATTCGTAATCGCCGCGGCGGCGGAACAGGCAAGCTAAGTTCTCCACCAAGCGATATTCGGTTTCGGCAGGCAGTTCCATGTCGAGCGTGTTGCGCATCACGTCGATAGCTTCTTCGGCAAAACCGATATCGGCCAGCAGGCGCCCGATGGCAAAAAGTTCAATGTGATGCTCGACCTCGTCCAGCGGCGCAGCCAGTTTGGCGGCTATGTGATCCAGTAGCGCGGCCATGCTGACCACGTCCATGCTGTTGTGATAGAAAACGCCCGCCAGCGGGCGCGCGTCGCCGGTGTGCATATAGTCCATGTACATTTGCGGGACCATCCAGCCGGGGATCTCGGCTTCGCTGCGGCGCACGCCCAGCAACTGCACTTCGAGGTCGCCCAGGGCGCGGCTGGGCAGCAGATCGCGCCACAGGCGGCGGGCGATGTGCAGCAGATCCAAATGCGGCATGCCGCGGAAAGGTGGCGGGGCGGCGTTGCTGAGGTAGCGCCCATTCAGCAACGGCAAGTCGAAGCTCTTGCCGTTGAAGGTGAC
>JBKJWG010000187.1:0-3575 GCA_046716985.1 Anaerolineales bacterium
AAGTAGCTCTGTGAGCGTGCGATCAGTTTGCCATCCACAGAATACAGCAGCGATTTGAAATGCAGCACGCCGTCGCCGCGCTGGATATGCAAAGCGCGCGCCACCTGGTGGTCGGCCGCGGCGGCATGGATCTCGGTGTCGGACGTTCCCACGCTGGGTTTACCGCGCTTGAGCAGTAGGTCCAGAACTGAGCCGGTGAATTCTTTTTGCAACTCGATCTCGCTCAAAACCTTTTCGGGCAGCACATCCATCAAGAACGCGATCGGCCGCGCTTCGGCCTCGATCACGCGGCGCACTTCTGTGAGACGCACGCTCTTGAACAAATCATTTTCTTCGCCGGCGCAATCGCGCGCCACGATCTCGAAGGCGCCCATGCGCACGGCCAGCCCGGCGCGCTCGGCCATGCTTTCGATGCTCTCCAGCTTCTCGAGGCCGGTGTCCATCACGCTGGCGGGGTGGACTACGAAGGTGCCCACGCCCTGGCGGCGCTGAATGCGGCCTTGCGTTTCAAAGGTGCGCATGGCTTCGCGCAGCGTGGCGCGCGAGACGCCCAGCATTTGGGCCAGCTTGGGCTCGGTGGGCAGCCGTTCGCCCGGGGCGATGCTGCCGATCATTTCGCCCAAGTCAGTATGCAAACGATTGGAGAGATTCGAATGGGTGATCATTGCTCACCCAGCAGGCGCCGCGCGGCGCGATTGTGTTGCTCGATTAATTTTGGCTCATCCACAGTTTGCAATTCTCCTTCTTTGACTACGAAGCGCCCGGCCACCACGGTGTAATCGGTTTTCACCGGCGCGCAAAAAACCAAAGCGGCGAGAGGGTCGTGTAGAGCGCCGGCATATTCCAATTTATCTAGTTTGACGGCGAAGAAATCCGCGCACTTGCCAACTTCGAGGCTGCCGATATCTGCACGGCCGAGCACGGCCGCGCCGCCGCGCGTGGCGAGTTCGAGCGCCTGGCGCGCGCTCATCAGCGCGGGAGCTTCTTCGCCGGAAAGCGAAGCGCCTTGCAGCCCGGCGCTCAGACGCGCCAGCAGCATGGCTTGGCGCACTTCGGCCAGCATGTGGGAGGAATCATTGCTGGCCGAGCCATCCAGGCCCAAGCCGACTTTCACGCCAGCGCTAATCATCTTTTGAATGGGTGCGATACCGGAAGCCAGGCGCATGTTGGATGTGGCGCAATGCGCCACGCCGCAGCCTGTCTTGGCATAGTGGGCAATCTCATCATCATTGACGTGCACGGAATGGGCGTACCAAACGTCGTCGCCCAGCCAGGCTAATGTTTCCATCCACGCCACCGGACGCAGGCCAAAATGCTCTTGTGTGTAAACCTCTTCATCTTGGGTCTCGGCCAGGTGCGTGTGCAAATGCACTTTGTATTGGCGTGCCAGTTTGGCGGTCTCGCTCATCAGGTCTTGCGAGACGCTGAACGGCGAGCAGGGCGCCAGCGCCACCTGGATCATCGCGCCGGGTTTGGCATCGTGATAGCTTTCGATCAGGCGGCGACTATCGGCCAGGATGGCTGTTTCGGACTCGACCACGCTATCGGGCGGCAGGCCGCCCTGGCTTTCGCCTACACTCATCGATCCGCGCGATGCTTGCAGACGCAAGCCGATCTCGCCAGCGGCTTCGATCTCGTCATCGAGCCGCGATCCGTTGGGGAAAACATAGAGATGGTCGGCGGCGGTGGTGCAGCCGGAAAGAGCCAACTCAGCCAGCGCGGTCTGGGTGGAAACGCGGATGTCGTCCGGAGTGAGCCGCGCCCAGATCGGGTAAAGGGTCTTGAGCCAATTGAACAAATTGGCGTCTTGCGCGGCAGGGACAGCCCGCGTCAGAGTTTGATAAAAGTGATGATGGGTGTTGACTAGACCGGGCAGCAGGATGTGGCCGCTGAGGTCCAGGATCTCGTCGGCTTTGGCGGGCAGCTGACTGCTGGGCCCAACCTGCTCGATGAAACCGTCGCGAATGAACAAGCCAGCATCGGGCAGCTCCCGACGCTGCTCGTCGAAGGTTGCGACAAGATCTGCGTGACGGACTAGCAGAGTGCTCATGCGGAGTTGTCAGACAACTCTAACAGAGGCTCAGCAGGCTGTCAAACCCTTGAGTTTTAGGGACCTACTTGGTGTCGGCCAGTTCGGCGGCGTGCAGCGTATTGGCCAGCAGCATGGCGATGGTCATTGGCCCCACCCCACCAGGGACCGGCGTAATGGCGGCGGCCACCTGGCTGGCTTCGTCGAAAGCTACATCGCCGACCACGCGAGAGCCACTCTTAGCGCTTTTATCTTCAATGCGATTTACGCCCACATCGATCACTATCGCGCCCGGTTTGACCCAATCGCCGCGCACCAGTTCGGGCTTGCCCACCGCGGCCACGAGTACGTCGGCCTGGCGGCAGAGACCGGGCAGGTCGCGCGTGCGCGAATGGGCCACCGTTACAGTGGCGTCGGCTTTGAGCAGCAAGAGCGCCATGGGCACGCCGACAATGTTGGAGCGCCCCAGCACCACCGCATGCGCGCCAGCCAGCTTGGCGCCGGCTTCAGCCAGCAGGCGCATGATGCCGGCGGGCGTGCAGGGCACAAAGCGCGGCTGGCGCCCTTTGTGCGCCAGCAAACCGACGTTTTCGGGATGTAGGCAATCCACGTCTTTGCCCACCGAGATAGCGGAAACGATGGCGGCCGGGTCGATCTGCTTGGGCAGCGGAAGCTGCACTAGGATGCCATTCACGTCGGAGCGTCCATTTAATTCGGCTACCAGTTTCAGTAACTCAGCCTGGCTTGTGGCCGCCGGGAGCTCAAAGCCGAACGAGACCATGCCGACTTCTTCGCAAGCTTTGCGTTTATTGCGCACGTAGATGGCTGAACCAGCATCTTCGCCCACTAGCACGGTGGCCAAGCCCGGTACCAACTTGCCGGCTTTGACGCGCGCCGCCACCTTGGCCGCGACTTCGGCGCGCAGCTTGGCCGCTAGTGCCTTTCCATCCAGGATACGCGCGTTACTTCCCATCTTATTTCAATTGCTTTATAACTCTTTTGATATTGCGGTCCAGGGATTCTTCTGTCTTCAACGAATTCAAATAACGAAGGATGTCTTTGCGCCAAGAGGGGATCAATTGTTCAAAGGTTATCTTGGCCTTCGCGTTTTCGTTTAGCGCCTGCATCAGCTTTTCTGGCATCACATCTTCTGGCGGGACGGGGTCGAGGCCAGTTCGACCTCTGCTTGATCGCCGGTGTCAATGCCCGAGCGTGTGCGCAACTCTGTGTTGAGATACAAGCGCCACTTGCCACGGAACTTGACTGCGCTGGTTTGAAACTTTGCTCCGTTCAGATCACCGCGCACAGGCAGCGGGCCACTTGCCTTGCCGGCTTTACGCAAAAGCTCCGTGACGATCTTCTCGGGGATATCCACGCAGGGGTTGATGCCTAATTTGTGAACCTTGGCTGCAAAACTTAACGCTTTGCTGGAAGGCACAAGATCCCTGAACTAAACGTCCAGGTTTTGCACTTCTTTGGCGTGCGTTTGGATAAAGCGTTTGCGCGGCAGCACTTCGTCGCCCATTAACATCGAGAAGGTGTGGTC
>JBKJWG010000188.1:0-4650 GCA_046716985.1 Anaerolineales bacterium
GAATTAAGCGCAATCCGTTTTCTTCAGCCACGCAGGCCATTGTAAACGAGCAGGGCGGCGATGCCGACGATGAGGACCAGGCTGGCATATTGCAGCGTAAGACGCGCTTGCTGGCTGAATTCGCCGATGCGACCTAATGCATAGGCGATCACGAGCAAGCCGCCGATACTGAAGAAATAAAACGCAAGCAGGAAGGCCAGCGCGTGAAATATAGATTCGTTCAGCGCTTTTATTAATATGGGACCGTTGACCAGAGCCCAAAACAAATAAGACCCTGGACTAAGGAAAAGCATGAGCACACCTTGAAAGAAGGCGCTCCTACGCGAGAGGGCAGGCGGGGCCTTTTTTCTTTTGGTCTTCTGCCCGCGACGGATTTCGTTCCATAAGGTCCAGGCCAGGTAGATCAATAAGGCTGCGCCAGCCAACTGGATGAAGCGAAGGAATCCGGCGGGTACTTGGCTGATGAAGAAAACGAGGATGACTGCCACCGGCAGATCAGCCAGCAACGGCGCAAAGTTCATCGGGGCGGCACGCCGCCAGCCGCCAACTAGACTGTTGGCGATGATTAGAGACTGGAAGGGGCCCGGGCTAAGTGCGGCGCCGATGCCAATCACAACGCCCTGAATTACGAAGGGGAGCATTAGCCTTTTTATAACACGCGGTTGACAAGAGCTGTCTGTCCCTGTATAATTTAGGCATACCTAAATTAAAATGGAGAATCAATGAACCCTGAAACTTTGCTTCGTATTATTGCTTTTATGTTGATCGCTGGCGTCTTCACCATTTCTGTATATTTCCGCCGTAGCGCCGATAAGGCCGACAAGGCGGTTGATTTCAAAGCCGAGAACCCGTGGCTGCTGAGTGTGCGCGGTGCGGCCGCGCTTGTTTTCTACCTGGGCATGCTCGTCTATCTGATCTATCCGCCGCTGCTGGCTTGGGCGGCGCTGCCCAGCTGGCCACTGGCTTTGCGCTGGCTCGGTTTAGCTCTCATGGCCGTGATGCTGCCAATGCTGTATTGGATGTTTGCCAGCTTGGGCAAGAACATTACGCCCACAGTGAAGACGCGCAGCGAGCACCAGCTGGTTGAAAGCGGCCCGTACCGTTACATCCGCCACCCGCTCTACACGTTTGGGGCGGCGTTCTTTATCGGTTTGTGCTTGCTTGCCGGCAACGCCTTGCTTTGGGCTAGCGGGCTGATCGCTTTGTGGGCACTGGGTAAGCGCACCCCACTTGAAGAAGAGATGCTGATCGCCCGCTTCGGCGAAGACTACAAAAGCTACATGCAGCGCACCGGCAGATATTTGCCGAAGCTCGGCTAAAAAAGAGCCCGGAAACTCCGGGCTCTTTTTTTTATGGCAACAAGATAGTGGTCACCAACGGCAGATGGTCCGAGGCCGTAGTCTGCAAGATGACAAAGGCGCTGTAGCCCAAATCAGGCGTAACGAAAATGTAGTCGATCTGTTGGTGAGGGTCGACCGATGTAGATGTATAGGTGGGCTGCTCGCCGATCTCGCGCGAGATGTCCACCAAGCCGGCGTCTAGCAAAATGTTCACCGCCAGCGAATCGGGGTGAGCGTTCAGATCGCCCATGAGGATAGTCAACGGCTGCTGGTTCCAAATATCTAGTATGGCGGACGATTGGGCGGCGCGGATTTCATCCTGGCCGGTTTTTTCGCTAAAATGCGTAACGATCACATTGAGGATTTTCCCGCCCACATCGACTTGAGCGACCAGAAAACCGCGCAGCAGCAAGACATCGTCTGGGGGGAGAGCGAAATATTCAGAGTTAACGATCGGGTAACGGCTGAAGACGGCGATACCCCATTGCGCGTCGGCAGTCGGCGCCCAAACGTAGGGCATGTCGAGCTTTTGCGAGAGCCAGGTGAGCATGTCCATGCCGCCCCACACCAGCCAGCCGCGCGAGATCTCCTGCACGCCAACGATGTCGGCGCCGCTGTCTTCGATCAGGCGCGCCAAAGCCTCCGGGTCGACGCGACCAGCGGCGTTGACAGCGTCGTGAAGGTTGTAATCCATCACACGGATGCTTTGCATATTGGCTGCGGCGGGCTGCGCGGTGGGCGTCGCCCAGGTGAAGTAAAGAGCCAGCGGGATCAATAGCAACGCGGCCGCCAGCCAGATCGGCGACCTGGGCGCCGTGGCAACTTTTTCTTTGCCGCGTTTGCTCGTATAGGCAAGCCTAATTAACAAAGTCACCAAGGCGGCTGCCACTGGACGCAGCAGACCCGAGCGAATGCCGAAATCAATGTCGTACGAAGCGTAGTAGATAAACACGAGCAGCACGAAAAGAATTTGTCCAAGGCCGTTCAGAAGCGTGGTGCGTAGTAAACCCTTGTTGCCTTGCACCAAACCCGCTCCCAGAAAAATAAACATGCCCAATGTGATGCTGAAGGCACTGCCGAGCATGAGGAACAGGCCGGGATAGATTGCCGGTTCGCGGAAGGCGAGCAGCAGCGGGATCAGCATGAAGACTCCGGCGAAGATCACGTTCAGGTATCTGCGCGGCGGCCATACAACGCCCGTGGCGATCCAAATGCCGAGCATGTTGCCGAAGATCAGCATCGCTCCGGCCGCGGGAACCTGCATGCCGCTAAGTGAGGCGAACAAGCCGGTGTTTTGGAAGACGAGCAATTGCAAAAAGAGCCAGGGGCCGAGGGCTAGCAAAGCCAGCGAGCTGAGCCAGGAGCCATCGCGCGTTTCTTTGACGCCTGCGGCTTGGCTGCGCAACGCCCAAAGTTGAGCGATTACTAGAGCGACTACGATAAGCAGAGCAACAGCGCCGGGCTGCCAGGAAAGATCCAGCGTGCTGGCGCCTATTTGGATGGCGCTGTCGAGGCTGACGCCCAGCAAAAAACCCAACCCCAACTGAACGGCGGCATCACCACCTTTGGCGCGGGCGATGCCGACCGCGATGGGGATGTACATCAAGAAGAGAACGGTTCCGGCGGCGGACAAATAAAGATCCAGCGCGGCGTTCTGCGAAAGCTGCTCGGCCAAGCGAACGATAGCAACGCCGCCGGCCGCGAGCCAGAATGCGTTGCGCGTGCCCAGCCAGCGATTTAACGGGCCGGCCAATAAGCACAGGGCGAAAATGCCGATGGCGACTGGCGCCAGGCTGAGCGAAGCCATGCCGAGCGAGTCGCGCAAGTAACCTACGAAGCTGACGAACAGCACGCGCAGCAACTGCAGGCCGAACATTGCAGTGAGTGCGGCGGCCAGCCAGGTGCGGCCGTGTTGGTTTAGGTCTTTGCGTAGGTTTGCAAGCATAGAATCCTTTCGAAGCGGGGTCAGATTAAGTACGAAGCTTTTGGAGCGCGTCAGGTATGGCAGCAATTAATACCACGACTGCCAGGCTCAAAATGAAATAGGTGACCTCAATAGACTGACCGAAGAATTGTAAAGCAATCAGCATGGCGGCGAAACCAACCACCGCGGTCAGTATGATGTCGTTGCTCAACTTCAGGGCGAGCCAGCCAATCGCGAACATGATCAGCCATTCGGGGAAGAATGCAACTGTGGCCGCGGCGCCCATGGCAGTCGCCAGCCCTTTGCCGCCGAGAAAGCGCAGCCAGACCGGCCAGTTGTGCCCAACCACGGCAGCAATTCCGGCGGCTAGGCGCAGCGGGTAGGGCGCGTCGATTGCAGTCGCGATCCACATAGCAGCTGCGCCCTTGCCGAAATCGAGCGCGCCGCCCAATACTCCCCAGCCGAAGCCTACGGTGCGGCTCAGATTGCGCGTGCCGACGTTGCGACTACCTACTTGGCGCAGGTTAACACCTGCGACAAGTTTGGCAATGATGTGAGTAAAGGGAATCGAGCCAAGCAAATAACCAATGGCCAAGCAGATTAACAGGCGGGCATCCATTATTTTTTGGGATCCGATTTTTTATCTTGCTGCAAAAGTTCCGGGTCGCGCAAGTAATTCTCGACGCTGCCCGTCGTGCGCGCTCGCTCGAGCATATCGGGCAGCGCGGAAAGGAAGACCAAACCGGCCAAGCCGATCACCAGAAACGCAATCTCGATGGGATAACCAAGCAAGGTCAGCAAGATCAGCATGGTCGAAAAGGCGGCCACAGAGGCGGCGATCACATTTTTGGTGGTGCGAATTACGAAAGTCCAAACGCCGAAACTAGCCAGGGCTTCTTTGAATGCCAGTGGGGCGATAACGCCTAACGCAGTGGAAAGACCCTTGCCGCCGCGGAAGCCCAGCCAAATTGGGAAGTTGTGCCCGGCCACCGCTGCCGCGCCGACCAGCAGGCGTGCCGGAAATGGCACGCCTAGTCGCTCGGCGGCCCACATGGCGGCGTAACCTTTGGCGAAGTCCAGCAGGCCGCCGAGCAGACCCCAGCCGGGGCCAAGGGTCTGGGTGAGGTTGCGCGCACCCACGTTCAGGCTACCTACTTGTCGCAGGTTAACACCTGCGATAAGTTTGGCGATGAGGTGGGAAAAGGGAATCGAGCCGAGCAAATAGCCAAGAATTAGTGCGATGGCGAGTGTGCTATTCATCAGTCGAGTGCGCCTTGCGTTTGAACCAGATCAATGCATCCCGAACGGTTTCTTCGAAAGGCCGCGCAGTGAGTCCCAACTCGCGTTGGGCTTTCATGCAATTGTAAGCCTGCCAGCGGTTTATGC
>JBKJWG010000189.1:0-3380 GCA_046716985.1 Anaerolineales bacterium
CCTTTGCGAGCTTGCCCAATTTTCTTCGAGCTTATGTGCTTAAGCCTGACAATTTTCCTGCACTGTTTGCTGGCGTGGCAGGTCTGGCCCTGTGGAGACCCAAGCAAGTTGATCACAGGGCAATGGCCATCCTTGGGTTGTTGCTTTCGTTTATCGTCCTGTCATTTTATTTGCCGCTGGTAGTGTGTTCTTCCTACAATCCGATCGGATTTGTCAAAGGCTTCAATTATTCTCGCTTCTATTTTTATTTACCCTTCATCATTTCTGTTTTTGCTGGTGCAGGATTACAAAATTTAATCAATTACTTACAGGCCAAATTCCCGAAGAACAAGCGGGTAAGTCGATGGCTGCCCGGTCTAGCGACAGTCCTTTTGCTTGCGTTCGTTCTTTATTTGGCAATCGGGGTGAAACAGGGCACTCTGCGTGCAAGGGAAGCGGGTAGCAACTATGCTAACTTTTACGCAAATCCTTATTTGCAATTCCTCGGCGCGACGATTGCGCAAAGCGATCCCTACGCCCGGACAGCGATGCTGTTTGATGTCGATTCGCGACTACAGACTCACCCAGGATACCTGTGGCCTTACGGCATCAACACTTTGGATGGTTACACGGGCATATATACACTGAAATTTGCGCAATTCTGGGCGCTGGTGATCGATCCTATGATGCAGTTGCATCTTGATTGCCGCTATGGAATCAAGCACTCTCAAGGTAACAACCGAGTGTATTTGAGCAACCACTGCGAAGTCGGTGAGCGAGTAGAGATCAGCAGGGTGGGCGAGCTATATGATCTCGACCTGCTGTCGCTGGCTGGAGTGCGCTACTTTGTGAGCGATCTGCCCCTCGATGAACCACGATTAAGTAAAATTGACACGCCTACTATCAGTTGTCCAGCATCGATTCCTGGATGCACACAGTATTACCTTTACGAAAACACCGATGCATTCCCGTCTTTTTTTGCTGTGACCGAGGTCGTTGAATTCCCCGCTAATGAAAAGGTCTGGGACAGCCTAAATCAGGCTGAGCTAACTACGCTGACAAAGAAGGTTTTTGTTAGTAGTGATGAATTTGAAAACGTGCCGGTAGCGACGCTGGGTGACTCGGCCCTTGAATTCAATATTGACGAATATTCTTCTGACCGGATAGTTGTTTCTTTTTCGAGCGAATCGGCCAAAATAGTCGTTGCGAATATGGCCTATTCAAGTGATTGGAAAGTATGGGTAGACGGCCAAGAATCTCGGTTGTTCCCCGCTGACTACATTTTTACCGGCCTTTATGTCCCAGCAGGCGAACACACGATCGAACTGCGCTACTTGCCTAAATATTCGATTGAGTTTTGGATCTACAGACTGACAAACTAGTCCGCAGCCTTCATCTTCTCTTTCAACTCAGCCAGCATCGGCACTGGTGTAGGATCTACGCCATAGGCCATCGCCAGGTAATAACTGGTGTAATCCCCATAATGCAGCGCGGTCCACATGTTGGCCAGGCGGCTCTCGCCGAGCGCGGTGATCGTATCCGTGTTCTGGCCTTGCAGCATGATTGCCATGCGGGTCAGCTCGGTGCGGCGCTCGTTGCGCGGGTCGTTGTGGGCGGCGCGCAGGAAGATGGCCATGGTGGCGTTGAACTGTCCCTCGGGCTGCATAACGCCCTGCAGGGCGTTGTGGTCGGCCTCAGGCAGCACCTCGAAGCTGGCGGCTACCTTGGCGTTCTCATTGAGCTGCGTCTTCCAGCGCCGTGCAACCGGCGCCATTAACCCGGCGCCATAGATGGTGATCCAGCGGCCCATGAATTGACCGCCCATCCGTTTGGATGAATTGCTTGTGTCGCGCACCTCGGGCAGCAGGGACTTCTGCTGGTCTTTCATGGCGGCGATGGCATCGTTCAGTTCTGCGCTCGGATCCGGAATTAGTTTGAGGCGGGCGACCGCGGCTAGCAACAAGCCGAAGGAATAGCCAACGGCGGCACGCGGTTGGCCTTTGTGATCGAAAACCCATAGTGCTACTTTCGATTTCTTGGCCGCTTGGGCCAGTTTGCCGCCAGTGGTGATTGCCAAGATGCGACACCCAGCCGCTTCAGCCGCCTCGAAAGCGGAGAGGGTTTCTTCTGTGTTGCCAGAATGGGAAGAGCAAATTACGAGTGTTTCGCTGCCACGTGCCCAAGCGGGCAAGCCGTAGTCGCGGTGCATGAACATCGGGGCGGCCAAATGAGGTTCTGCATAGGCCGCCAGCAGATCGGCGCCAATGGCAGACCCGCCCATGCCAGCCACGACCACCTGCTTGATGCCCCGCCATCTGGTCAATTCCAGCTTGTTGCCCAGCTTCCACGCCGCGGCCAGCTGATCGGGCAGCCCGTTGATATGGCCGATCATATTCTCAGGGTCGAGTTTTTTGAAACGATCGAGGTCGTTAAGGTTCATGGTCTTTCCTGGCGAATTTTCTGAAGTAAATCATAGACTTGTCTGCGCGGCCAGCCGGCTTTGGCAGCCACTTGCTTAGCTAATTTCGAAGGTGGCGTTTTACCTTTTAGGCCGGCCTGCAAAGCGGATTCCACCTCGCCGGCCTCCCATGGAGCGGTTTCCCGCGCCGCGCCCGAGATCACCAGGGTGAACTCGCCGCGGGCGGGTTCTTTTGCATAGAACTCGATGGCGGCGCTGAGATAGCCGCGGAAGAAGCGTTCATACAATTTGCTGAGCTCGGCTGCCACCGCAATCTGACGTTCTCCAAGCGCCGAATGCAAATCTTGCAATGTTTTCACCAGGTGGTGCGGTGCTTCCAGCAGCACGAGCGTGTAGGGTAGGGCGGCTACTTCTTCAAGGGCGCGGCGGCGCTCACCTGCTTTCGGCGGCAAATAACCCAGATAGAGGAAATGATCGGTGGGCAAACCCGAAGCGGCCAAGGCGGCGATTGGCGCGCTGGGGCCGGGAATGGGGCTGACCTGGTGGCCCGCATCCAGTGCGGCGCGCACTAGCAGGTAACCCGGGTCGTTGATGCCAGGCGTGCCTGCGTCGGAAATTAGCGCAACGTCGCCGCGATTGAGCGCGGCTATGACCTCATCTAATTTGCGGCGTTGGTTGTGTTCAAAATAGCTGGTGAGCGGAGTGTAGATGTCGAAGTGAGTGAGCAGCTTGCGGCTGTGGCGCGTGTCTTCGGCGGCGATCAGCTTCACCTCGCGAAGCACGCGCAGGGCGCGTGGACTGATATCTTCCAGGTTTCCGATCGGTGTAGCGACGAGGTAAAGGGTGGACATGACTATTTGTTCGCTAGCTCTTCTGGCGGCACGATCTTTTTCATGCGGCGCATCAGTTTGCGCCGCTCCAGAAGCACGCGCCGCCCGCAGCCCAGGCAAACCAAGCCGATATCGGCGCCCATGCGCACCAC
>JBKJWG010000190.1:0-2575 GCA_046716985.1 Anaerolineales bacterium
ATGCTGTCTTTAGAAAATCGCGGCGCGAATAATTCATGCCTTTATTATTACAAGACCGGATAAGTTAGAGCTAAGAACCAAATAGCTGAAGCTTATTTCCCCGCGCCCACTGGTGGAATAGTAGCCACGGGTGAGGGCTGCGATTTGCTGATGCGATTGCGCTGCAGCAAGATAACTGTGAACGCAATCGCCATGATCCCCAGACCCAGCCAATTTATATTGTCCCAGCCTGTCGAGAGCAGCAGCCAGCCTGCTGAAAACGACGAAATGGCTTGTACGGCGAAGATCAAGAAGTCGTTGCTGGCTTGGGTCTTGAAGCGTTCTTCAGGCCGATAAGTGGTCGTGAGCAAGACAGTTCCGCCAACGAAAAGCAGGTTCCAGCCGAGGCCAAGCAGCACCAGTGCAGTCCAGTACCCGGGCAGTTGCACGCTGAGCAAGCCTCCGATCGTGCAGCCCATCATCAGCAGCGCGCCGGCTTGCATGATGCGCACGCTACCCAATCGCTCGATGAGGAATCCGCTGACCAACGAAGGTAAATACATGGCGATGATATGGCTTTGGATCACGAAGGCTGTGTCGCTGAGGCTGAAGCCAGTGCTGTGCATGTGCACGGGCGTGGCGGTCATGATGAAATTCATCAGGCCATAACTGGCCACGCCAGCCAGCAGCGCCACCTGATAATTGGGTTGGCGCACGATCTCGCGCAGCGGCCGGCCCGCAATTTCACCAACAACTTTTGGCGCGCGCGTGTCTTGCAGAAATAACATGATCACGATGGCGATCCCATACAGGACCGCCAGACTAATAAATGAGCCAGCATAAAGCGTGGGCAGCAATGTAATACTGCGCTTGGCCACCTCTGGCCCGATGAAGCCAGCCAGGATGCCGCCTAACAGCACAAACGAGACCGCGCGGCCGGAACGAGTTGCCTCCACACTTTCGGCCGCGGCAAAGCGATATTGCAACACGAATGCGCTGTTCTGCCCGATCAGAAAAACGGCCAGGCACAGCAGTGGGAAACTGCGTTGCGTGATGGCAAAAGCGGCCAGCAGGGCGCCGCCGGCCGCGATGAGCGCGCCCAGAATGAAGCCAGCCCGCCGCCCGATGCGCCGCATCAGCAGCGCGCCCGGTATGCTGGCTAGTGCGGTGCTCACCACGGCCAGCGAAATAGGCAGGGTGGCCAGGGCGGGGTTGGGCGCCAGCTCGGCGCCGACGATGCCGCTCAGCAGCACCACGGCCGACGGCCCCGCCAGGCAAAGCGCCTGGCACAGGGCGAGCAGAAAGACATTGCGTAATTTCATAACTTGCTGAAATGTCAGGGGCAGCTCGGATTATAATGCCGCAGGTTTGATGGAGAAACTTGAATGCCCCTTAGAAAAGTTAAAAGTTCCCAGTCGCTCAGTTGGATAGATCGTTTCTTCCTTTGGGTGGAGCGGTTGCCACTGCCGCCCTATCTCGTATATTTGCTGGGTTATCTGGTCTTTATAACGACTCAGCACGCCTTGCTCTGGGCCGGCCATGTCCTGCCCTTCGGGGAATTCTCACCGGGAATTCTGCTTACCGTTTCTTTTTGGCTATTCTTGCAGATTGTAGTTTTCCATTACATCCAGAATGCAGCCGAAGAAGCGCTTTTGCGATTTCGGCCTGCGTTAGATATCCATCAAAGGGAATTTGAAAAGATTCGTTTTCATTTTGTTCATTTCTCGGCGCGTCCCACATTGATTTGGTCGGCGATCGCCATCGTATGGACTTTTATCGGTCTTTTTAGCCCGGCGCAGTTACTCTCCCCACACTTTACTGCAACTCCATTCCTGAGCATCGTCACAGCTTTGCTTATTTTTGGCGCCCCATTCGCGTTTGGATTCTTTTACTTCGTTTTCCGCAGTCTCATTTGGGTTAACAGGTTGTATCAAAGAGTAAAACGGATAAATTTGTTTAACCTTGAGCCCCTTTACGTGCTTTCCCGCCTCAGTTCTAAAATTGGAATTCTATTTTTGATTTACCTTGTGCTCAATCTTCTGACTACAAACGCCTGGGGTAGCCAAGAAACTGGCGACGCTATAACACTTTTCTATTTATTTTTTAACAGCCTGATTGCTGTCCTTGCCTTTGTAGTTCCTCTGTGGGGCATGCACGCCCGCCTGGTCGCCGAAAAAGAGCGGGTAAGTGATGAGAACAATCGCCGCCTCGAAGACGCATTTTGGGGCCTGCAGCGCCGCATGGACAAAGGCAAGCTGGCTGACATCGCTCAATTCCGCAACGGCATCTCTGCCCTCATGGATTTCCGCGCCGAGATTAAAAAGATCCCAACCTGGCCTTGGGATAGCGCCACTCTGCGCACCTTCCTCACCGCGCTCTTCGTTCCCATGACGATCTGGGTAGTGCAGCAAGTGCTGCTGCGCACCGTGGTGAATTAAGTGCCTAAGCAACGCAAGTCTGGTGCAGAACAGGGTCGCATCAATCGCCTGCTCGGGCTCAAATCTCCGCCCTATCCTGCAAGCTGGCTCGATCGACTGAACGCATGGGTAGAGCGGTTGCCAATTTCGGCCTTCCTCTTCTACCTGTTCTTTTATTT
>JBKJWG010000191.1:0-4928 GCA_046716985.1 Anaerolineales bacterium
TCTTCGATCCGGCCATCATGCCCTCCACCGGCACCCCGGAACCCGGCGGCTTGCACTGGTACCCGGTGCTGGCCGCATTGAAAGCGGTGGCCGCTGCCCGCAACATCGTCGGCTGCGACGTGGTCGAGCTCAGCCCGACCGAGAACAAGGCGCCCGATTTCCTGGCGGCCAAGCTGATCTACAAGATATTGGCGTATAAGTTTGCAGCTAAGACCGCCACAAAATATTTATCTGGTTTGCTTCCCTAAACCTTGGCTGCGATGTGGAGCTCAGCCCGAATCGAGAACAAGGCGCCCGATTTCTGGCAAGCTCTATAAGATATTGGGAGAAATAAACAATGCCAGCTAAAAAGCAAACACTTAGGCCAAGTCAAGAGTCAAAATCGAGAAGCGGGAGTCCTTCTAAGACCCTTAAATTGGCCCGAAAGCTCACCAACAACGGAAACTATGAACACCTTGTTGGAGTGTATATGCCCAGCCTTCCGCTGATTGCGACTTCGGGCCGATCTGTTGATTTATCCAAGTTGACTGGCCGAGTAGTTGTTTACTGTTATCCCAAAACTGGAAAACCGGGTATGGAGATGCCAGCTGGATGGGAAACAATTCCGGGTGCAACGGGATGCACCGCAGAATCGTGCGCCTTCAGAGATCAGCATAATGATCTGCAAGTTTTTAACTGCCAACTTTTCGGATTGAGTACGCAAAGTACAGAATACCAACGTGAGGCAGCCAGAAGACTACATTTACCATTTGAATTATTAAGTGATGTCGGTCTTGAATACGCGCATCGATTGCAGCTGCCCATGTTTCAATTAGGTGGTGAAACCTTCATAAAAAGGTTGACACTTATCTCGAAAAACGGCCGCATCGAAAAAGTATTTTATCCCATAGAACACTCTGAAAAAAATGCCGATGATGTAATTCGCTGGTTGGCTATGAATCTAAAATAATGGAAAATCATTGCGTCCAAAGTTGATAAACCGAAAACTGGCCGGCTTAATTTTTGATCTGGACGGAACACTGATTGATTCGGTCTCCTCACTTATTGAGGGTTATCGCGCTGCTTTGAAACAAGTTTTCGGTAAAACGTACAGCGATGATGAAATAATCCCATTCTTTGGACCGAATGAGCAAGGGGTATTGAGAAGTATTACCCCTTTACGGTGGGAGGCTTGCCTGAGCGCATACTTAGATTATGAAATAAAACATTTAGACAATCATAGGGTTTTCCCAGGTGTTGAATCACTTTTGAAATATTTGATGGGTAAGGGTATTCGGCTAGCCATTGTTACAGGCCGAAGCAAAACACTTGCATCATTGGTTTTGGATAAGGTTGGGTTAGAGCCCTATTTTGAAGTCATTGAAACGGGGGGAGAACAAAAATCAATTAAAGGGAAGCAAATTGACAAAATCGTCAGAGTTTGGGGAATAAGGCCCGAACAAGTAGCTTACATTGGAGATTCACCAGGCGATGTTCTCGCAGCTATAGAAGCCGGCGTAATTCCGATATGGGCATGCTGGTCTAAGAGACTAATATCGAAAGAAAACGTTTCTACGGATGTCAAAAAATTTGCCAAAGTGAATGACCTCAAGAGGTGGGTATCCCGAGCCGAAATAGCGAGTTCGAACTGAAATACCGATAAATCTCACATGGTAGAATCCGCCCCTAACCGGATTTTTCAATTCGGAGCACAAAATGGAAAAATTAGTCGCTACATTCGAAGTCAAAAAGGGTCTTGCCCAGATGCTCAAGGGCGGTGTGATCATGGATGTGGTCACCGCCGAGCATGCCAAGATCGCTGAAGACGCCGGCGCGGCGGCCGTCATGGCCCTCGAGCGCGTGCCGGCCGATATCCGTGCCCAGGGCGGCGTGGCGCGCATGAGTGACCCCGACCTGATCGAACAAATTATGGCAGCCGTCAGCATCCCCGTCATGGCCAAGGTGCGCATCGGTCATTTTGTCGAAGCGCAGATCCTCGAATCGCTAGGCGTCGACTATGTCGACGAATCCGAAGTGCTTACTCCCGCCGACGAAGCCCATCACATCAACAAACACGATTTCAAAATTCCGTTCGTGTGCGGCTGCCGCAACCTGGGTGAAGCCCTGCGCCGCATCGGCGAAGGCGCCGCTATGATCCGCACCAAGGGCGAGGCTGGCACAGGTGACGTGGTCGAAGCCGTGCGCCATGCTCGCTCCGTACTGGGCGATATCCGTCGCTTGCAGACCATGCCCGATGAAGAACTGATGGCCTTTGCCAAAGAACTACAAGCACCTTACGAATTGGTTAAAGAGACCAAGGAACTTGGTCGCCTGCCAGTGGTTAACTTTGCCGCGGGTGGTCTCGCCACCCCGGCCGACGCGGCGCTGATGATGCAGCTTGGCGTGGACGGCGTCTTCGTCGGCTCCGGCATCTTCAAGTCCGGCGACCCGGCCAAGCGTGCTGCCGCCATTGTCAAGGCTACTACCCACTTCAACAACGCCGAGATCCTGGCCGAAGTAAGCCGCAACCTGGGCGAAGCCATGGTGGGCCGCCAGGTAACCGACATCCCCAAAGAGGATCTGATCGCTCAGCGCGGTTGGTAAGCTTGACATAAGTTGTTACTTTGTTAACTTTTCCCTATGCCCCTCAAGGTAGTATTATTATTTTCTCCGTCAAATTAATTCAATTTTGATGACCAAAATCGGCGTCCTAGCTTTACAAGGTGATTTTGCCGAGCACCTCGCCGTGCTCTCGCGCATGGGCGTGCCGGGCAGCGAAGTGCGCCTGCCCGAAGATCTGAAAGGCCTTGACGGCCTCATCATCCCGGGCGGCGAATCCACCACCATCGGCAAGCTGGCAACTGATTTTGGTTTGATCGAGCCGTTGCGCGAGTTCGGCAAGACCAAGGCCATGTATGGCACATGCGCCGGAGCGATCTTTCTCTCTAAAGACGCTCATCGCAAACAGCCACTCTTAGGACTGATGGATATCGTCGTCGAGCGCAATGCATACGGCCGCCAGGTGGAAAGCTTCGAAGTCGATCTGGACGTGCCGGCTCTAAAGGGCCTCGATAAGAACAATGCTCCAGTGCATGCCGTTTTCATCCGCGCCCCGCTGATCGAGAAAGTGTCCGGCAAAGCCGAGGCGCTCGCCTCGCTGCCCGACGGCCGTGTGGTGGCGGCGCAGGAGGGCAGGTTGCTGGCCACCGCTTTCCACCCCGAACTTACCGGCGATGACCGTTTCCATCGCTATTTCCTCAAACTGGTCGAACAGAAATAAACGTAAGCCCGCGGCTTTTCGGGCGCTGTTGTAAAATAGGCGCGTGTTGCGTACCTTCACAATTACAGATTTAGGTCTCCTAAACGCATATAAGAAACAAGCTCTTTTTCTGCACAATCAGCTAGTGCTTACGCAGGGACCTGGTGCAGTCACCCGCGCCGCCTGGCTTTCGCCGGTGGCCAACTTCACCGGCACTTTTACGTATCTGAGCTCGCTCAACGGAGATCGCGGCGCGCTGATCGGCCAAGCCCGCCACCGTATGGGCTCGCCTGTCGCGCATTGCACTTTCTTGGCCCCGCGCGAACTGCTTGATTCACACGCCTTGCCTGAGTTGCTGGAGCGTTTGCTCGCCCGCGTAGGCGAACGCGGCGCGCAAAGTTTGCTCGCCGAAGTCGAAGAGAATAAACCTGCTTATGCCGCATTGCGTCAAGCGGGTTTCAGTGTCTACGCACGCCAGCGCGTTTGGCAGGTCACCAAGCCGCCCCGCGCAAAAGCAAACGCATCCAGTTGGCGTCCGGTCTTTGCGCGTGATGAATTCGCCGTGCAACTCTTGCGCAATAGTCTTCTGCCTGGTCAAGTGCAGCAGATAGAAATAGATTCCGCAAAACTGGAAGGCTATGTCCATTATCGCGAGGGCGAATTGCAGGCATATGTAGAAGTGAAACGCGGCCCGTGTGGCATCTGGCTGCAGCCTTTCGTTCACCTGGATGCCGAGCCGATCGATCAGATGCTGGCCGATCTAGTCGCCAAATTGCGCCCACGACCAAGCCGCCCGCTATATGTTTCGCTGCGTTCCTATCAAGATTGGCTGGAGAGCGCGTTGCAAGATCTCGGCGCCCAGCCCGGCCCGCGCCAGGCTGCCGTCGCCAGGCGCACCACGGTCTCACTCAAAGTTGAAGAAGCTCGCCGCGCCCCGGTAACCAAGCGCAGCACTGAACCCTCCGCTCCCATCCATGCGCTGGCTTCCGCACAGCGCCACGAACTTGAATGGATCTATGACCAGACGCCAAATTACCGATGACCTGGACGCCCTGCTGGGCGTGCTTCCGAAAGACATCGAAGACGCAGTGCGCGAGCGCAATAACAGCAGCGAATTGCTCGAGGTGATCCTCGACCTTGGCCGCGTGCCCACCTCGCGCCTGACCACCGAAGAAGTGATTTTGGTGCAGCGCGAAGTAACCAAGGAAGATATCCAGCAAGTGGTCGAGCGTGTCGGCGATTTCGACGAAGATAATCGCTCCGGCATCGAGCGCACGCTGCATCGCATCTCCGCTATTCGCAACCGCCGCGGCGACGTAGTCGGCCTGACCCTGCGCGTTGGCCGTGCTGTATATGGCACGATCGACATCATTCAAGATCTGATCGAAGAAGGCAAGAGCTTGCTGATTCTCGGCCGGCCAGGCGTTGGCAAAACAACTTTGCTGCGCGAAGCTGCCCGCATTCTGGCCGAAGCCAATCGCGTCGTCGTCGTCGACACCTCCAACGAGATCGGTGGCGATGGCGACGTGCCCCATCCTGCGGTGGGCCGCGCCCGCCGCTTGCAAGTGGCCACACCTTCCCGCCAGCACGAAGTGATGATCGAGGCAGTGGAAAACCACAACCCCGAAGTGATCGTGATCGACGAGATCGGGCGCGAGCTCGAAGCGCTGGCCGCACGCACCATTGCGGA
>JBKJWG010000192.1:0-3084 GCA_046716985.1 Anaerolineales bacterium
TCCCAAGTGCAGGCCGATTTTTATTTGAAAAACCACAGCACCAATCAGTTGTTGCGCGCCGAAACTATCGAAAAAGCGATCACTGCATTCCTAAAAGAAACTCCGCAAAAAGATTCGTTGTTCGGCGTGACCGAGTTGCATACACGGCTTTATGATGCGACTGGCAAAGCGATCAACCATAATCCGAATGAACTGCTGCGCACTCAGGATCTGCCGCCCGTGTACGAAGAAAACTCTTGCCTCTACATCTTTCCACGCAATACGTTAGAGCAGCATGGCCACCGCATCGGACCCTCGCCACTCATGTTCCCAATATCGCGTGAAGAAGCCTGGGACATCGATGAAGAACTCGACTTTAGCGTCGTTGATTTCTTGATGCAGCAACGGTTGAAAAAATAGTGGCGAAGAAGGTTTTACTCTCTGCCCCCTACATGCTGCCTTCCGTGAAGCGTTTTCGTCCTGTGTTCGCACGTTATGACATCGAGCTGCTGATCCCAGAAGTGCATGAGCGCCTGGAAGCCGATCAACTAATGAAGTATG
This sequence comes from Anaerolineales bacterium, assembly GCA_046716985.1. Taxonomy (GTDB): domain Bacteria; phylum Chloroflexota; class Anaerolineae; order Anaerolineales; family UBA11579; genus JAMCZK01. The sequence goes on from JBKJWG010000192.1 coordinate 541, forward strand.
CCGGCCAGTTCGATGGCGCTGTCTGCGGCGACGACCGCTTTACCGCCGAGGTTCTGGCTGCCTGCGCGCCGCGCCTCAAGGTGATCTCGAAGTGGGGCACCGGCATTGATTCGATCGATCGCGAGGCAGCCATAAGGCTTGGCATCCAGGTGCGTAATACACCGGATGCCTTCACCGACGCGGTGGCCGATTCCGTAATGGCCAGCGTGCTGGCTTTCGCGCGCCAGACGCCCTGGCTCGACAAAGCAGTAAAGGCCGGCAAGTGGACCAAACTGCCTGGCCGCGCTTTAGCGGAATGCACCATCGGCGTGGTCGGCGTCGGGCGCATCGGCAAAAGCGTATTGCGCCGCGCCCAGGCATTCGGCGCCCGCCTGCTCGGCAACGACATCGTTGAGATACCCGTAGATTTTTTGGCGGAGACCGGTGTGAAGATGGTTGCGCTCGACGAGCTATTAGCTCAATCTGATTTCGTCAGCTTGAATTGCGATCTGAATCCGGGCAGCCGGCACATCATTGATTCCGCGGCCCTGAGCAAAATGAAAGCGGGCGCGGTGCTGGTCAACACCGCCCGCGGCCCGCTAGTCGCTGAAGCTGCGCTCATCTCCTCTCTGCAATCTGGCAAGCTAGCCGGGGCGGCGCTGGACGTCTTCGAGCAGGAGCCGCTGCCGGCGGATAGCCCGCTGCGCAAAATGGAGAATGTGCTGTTGGCTCCGCATAACTCGAACGCCAGCCCGGCTGCCTGGGAGCGCGTGCATTGGAACACGATTCGCAATCTGCTAGATGGCCTCGGTATTTCCGCGGCGGATTTGAACCCCGCCGATTACCCGCCCAGATAGAATTCATTCATGGCAAAAGCTCAACACAGTGTAGTGATCACAGGCGCGGTAGGTGGGGTGGGCCGTGCCTGCGTAGAACTCTTCCACGAAGAAGGCTGGAGCGTTTTGGCCGTAGATGTGCGCCAGCCCAACCCAGCCTTTGCTAAAGACGTCAAATATTTCCAAGCTGATATTTCCGTGGCTGCTGAAGTGGACGCGCTTTGTGATCGGCTGTCCGCGGAACTTTCTCACGGATTAGGCGCTCTCATTAATAACGCCGCAGTGCAGATCACCAAGCCATTGGTAGAAACCACCGCCGACGAATGGGATCAGGTGCATGCGGTGAATTTGCGTGCGCCTTTCTTGTTAAGCAAAACACTGTCCCCGCACCTAGCTAAAGCTAAAGGCGCGGTCGTCAATGTCAGTTCCGTGCACGCGCTGGCTACCTCGAACGACATTTCCGCATACGCCAGCACCAAAGGCGGCTTGCTGGCGCTGACCCGCGCCATGGCGATCGAGTTTGCCAAGGATGGGGTACGCGCCAATGTGGTGCTGCCAGGCGCAACGGACACACCTATGCTGCAGGCCGGCTTGAACCGCGCGCATGCAAAAGGCGGCAGCCCGGCGGAGCGCAAAGCGGATCTCGCTAGCAAAATTCTTATGAAGCGCCTGGCCGCGCCGGAAGAGATCGCCCGCGTGATTTATTTCCTGGCTGATTCCGAGCAATCCAGTTACATCACTGGCCAGTCGTTGGTAGCCGATGGCGGCGCGCTCGCCCACCTCAGCATCGAATGAGTCCTTTGCGTGAGCAAGTCAAAAACCTAACCCCGCAGCCGCTGTGGCAAGCGGGGCGCGAAAGCTGGCTGGCGCTCAAGCATGCCGCTGCCTGGCCCCAGGCCAGGCTGCACCCATGGCGGCGTACGAGTATTCAGCGCCTGGCGGAACTAAAAGATAGCCAGCGCGGCCAGCGCGCTTTTATTTTAGGCAACGGGCCCAGCCTGGCGAAGACGGACGTGCGTAAATTAAAGAACGAGCGCACGTTTGGGACGAACCGTGTTTATCTAGCTTTCCCTGAATGGGGATTTCAGACCAGCTATTTTGTATGCGTGAATGACTTAGTCATCGAGCAGACCGCGGCGGACATCGCCGCGCTGACCATGCCGAAATTCCTGTCGTGGCGGGCGCGGCGCTTTGTGCAACCCGACGATCACACTATCTTCCTGCACAGCACCTACGAGCGCCCGACCTTCGCCAAGGACGCGCGCGGCCGCTTGTGGGAGGGCGCCACAGTAACCTACGTCGCCCTGCAGCTTGCTTATCATCTTGGCTTCGAAACGGTGATACTGATCGGGGTCGACCACAGCTTCAGTTCCAAGGGCAAGCCCAACACCACGGTGGTCTCCGAAGGCGAGGACCGCGACCATTTCGACGCCGGCTACTTCGGGCGCGGCTTCCGCTGGCAGCTGCCCGATCTCGACATGTCCGAGCGCGCCTACACGTTGGCGCGGCAAGCTTATGAGGCTGACGGGCGCCAGGTGCTAGACGCCACAATTGGCGGTCAACTCACAGTCTTCCCCAAGGTTGACTATAATTCGCTGTTCTAATTTGTTTGAATGAGCCCCAAAAGAAAAACGAAAGCGCCTAAGAATCTGATTACGCGCCTGCGGCCGCGCTGGGCCGAGCTTACGCTAGCCGTGCTCATCCTGCTCGGCTTCGGTTTGCGCATGAT
>JBKJWG010000193.1:0-4470 GCA_046716985.1 Anaerolineales bacterium
CAAGACAAACTCGTTTGCTGTTTTCCAAAGCCCTGTCATTGCTTTGACACTCGCCGCCCTCTACCTCGCCCTCGCCACCTACTTGCCGTTCATGTTGGCAGGCCAGGCGCCGGATACCGATAGCCTGCGCGGCGCGGGTATTGGCTTGGTTCTGTTGGCGCTGGCCGCCTACATTACGCTTTCGGGGCAACGCAAAGAACGCCTCGCCAATATTTTTGTCGGAGCGGTTTGCTCAGGGCTGATGCTGACCTGGCTTTTCGGCTATGCTGCCCAAGATCGCGCTGTGGCTGCAGATGACGCCTACTTGAATAATTTCATTTACACACTACGGGAACAAGTGCTGGGCGTCGCCGAAGGCTCCAATTTCATCTTCGTCAATTCCGGGGTGGGGCGCACCGGCTGCATCGGCTTGATGAACATGCTGTACTCGCGCAGTGCGCTGCACTGCATCCATCTATTCGACAATGATAAGGAAGAGACCTATATCCGCGAATGGGGAGGTCTGCGTGAGGGGGGCGGCCAGCTATTCACTAAAGGCTTCATCATCATTACTATCGCCCCGGATGGAACCGCGATCTTGCTCGATGAAATTTCCCCGACGGATTTTCCTCTGGCTCCGATCTTTTTTTTCTCGTCAAATCCCATTCTTACTGATCCTTCCGCGATCCTGCTTAGTTCGCCGCCCTCGGCGCTCTATGATTACATCTTGCCCCAAGTCGCCCGCTAAATCGCGGGCAGCTTGGGATTCTCCTCCACCTCTTGCACGCACTCAGGCACGTCGTTGCGCGCGTTGCTCACCACAGGCGCAACTTGGTAATAAGTCATTTCTTCGGCAGGGTACTGAGTTAGCAAGGCTTGCAGTTCCTTAGGATCTGCCTCGCCCGGGTTCAGCCAGGTTTCATAATCTTTCTCGTGCAAAATGACCGCCATGCGATGGTGGATCTTGACCACCAGTTCATTCGGGTCGCAGGTAATCGCGCAGCACGTCTTGACTTCCGAGCCATCAATTGATTGCCAGCTATCCCACAAGCCTGCGAACGCAAACGGCTTGCTGGATTTCAAATGCACCCAATAGGGAACTTTCTGACTCTTGCGCGGGAACTTGACCCATTCGAAAACGCCATCGGCCAGGATCAGGCAACGTTTATATTTGAATGGCGCTCGGAATGAGGGCGTGCGCGCCACGCTTTCGGAGCGGGCGTTGATCAGCAGGTTGGTCATCTTGACGCCCCGCGAAAACGAAGGCACCAATCCCCAATTCACAAAATCGAGCTGATGCTTGCCGTCGTTGAGAACGACCGCCACCGGCTGCGTCGGTGCGATGTTGTAGCGCGGCCGGAAGTCATCGGGGATGCCGTTCAGCCATGGGAAGGCCGCCCGCAGCCCGGCCGCATCGACGGTTAAGCTGAACCGCCCCGGCATTATTTCCCTTTTTTGGATTGCGCTGGTGGCGTATCGCCGCCGCCTTCGATCCACAACCAGGCCACGCCTGCGCTGGCAACTGCCAGCCCGGCGCAAATGTACATGATGTTGCGGAACGCGTCGATAAAGGCCTGGTCGACGGCATGATTGACCGCCGCTTTGCGGTTGGCATCCAAACTGTTGGGCGCTTCCAAATTGGCCAGGCTCACTTTGTTGGCTGTGATCTCGCGCACTGCGATGGGCGGCAGATCCAATAATTGGATTTGTTTGTTCAACGAAGCGCTGAAGCTTTGCAGCGCCACCACGCCCAGCAGGGCCACAGCCAACACGTTGGCTGTGCTCAGCAAGGTGTTGTTGATTCCGGAAGCCGTTCCCGAAAGCCGCGACGGCGCGGCGCTCATCACGGTGGTGGTGAGCGGGGCGGCGGTGATTGTGGCGCCGAACGCCAACACGATGATTGCGGGAAAGAAAGTGAGCCAGTAGCTGCCGCCGATGCCGATGGAGCCGAACATTACGAACGAGACTGCCACGATAAGAGGCCCAATCGTGAGCGGCAGCTTGGCGCCGTATTTATGCCACAAGCCGCCCGCCCAGTGAGAGAGGGCGCCCAAAATGATGCTCAATGGCAAAAACGAAGCGCCGGCTTGGATCACGGTATAGCCTTGCACTTGCAGCAGATTGAACGGCAGGAAAAAGATCATGGCGGCCAGCCCGCCATTCAAAAGCAAGGTGAGCAGGTTGGCTGCGCTAAATGTCGGTGAGCGGAATAGGCTCAGCGGCACCATAGGATGCTTCATTCGACTCTCGTGCAAAACAAAGAGGCCCAGGCTCACGAGGCCGAGCGCTACGCTGCTCAACACAACGGGACTGGTCAGGCCCAAATTTGAGGATTCAATAAGCCCGTAGGTGATTCCGCCTAATCCCACCACACCCAGCGCAGCTCCCAACCAATCGACGCTGCCGCCGACTTCGTCGTCTTTACTTTCCGGCACATAGATGTAAAGGGTGATGAGGGTCACAGCCGCCATAGGCAAATTAATGAAGAACACCCAGCGCCACGAGAATGTTTGCGCGAGGAAGCCGCCCAACAAGGGCCCTATGGCGGCGAAGAGGGCAGAGGCGCCGGACCAGGCGCCAATGGCGCGGCCACGCTTGCCTTCATGGAAATAGGCGGTAATGATAGCCAGGCTGCTGGGCGCCAGCAAGGCGCCACCCAGAGCCTGCATGAAGCGCGCCGTGATCAGTTGGTTGGCATCGGTGGCCAGGCCGCAAAAGGCTGAAGCTGCCGCAAATAGCAGTGTACCGGCGGCAAAGACGCGCTTGCGCCCGAAGCGGTCGGCGAGCGAACCGCCCACCAGAATCAGCGAGGCTTGCAATAGAACATAAGCCTCCACGATCCATTGGGCTTGAATTACGGTTGCGTTCAGTTCTTTCTGCAAAACAGGCAGCACGACGTATACCACCGTGCTGTCGATGAACGACATGCTCGAGCCCAGGATGGCAGCAGCTAAAACCCAAAAACCTACATCACGCGTTGTTCGCATTCTTCCTTAGTTTGTGACTTTTGGAAATTTAGATCAAGATGGATTTTGTTCTGTTGTTATCAGCGCATCGGCGCGCACATTTTCGCGGCGGGCCAGGAAGGTTAGCGGGACAGCAATGACCTGCACTAACGCACCCACGATGAACGATTGCGAGTAATTGAACACGTCGGCCACTCGACCCAAGATCGGCTGGATGACCACACCGCCAGTAGAACCCATCAGCGAATCAAAGGATAGCACGGTGGCGCGTTGTTGTGAGGGAATTAAGCTGTTCAAATAAGCTTGGCGCACGGGCCCGATAGCCGCAAAGGTCAATCCCCACAAGCTAACCAAGCCGATAGCAGCCCAAAAGTTGTTGATCCAGCCCAGCGCCAACAGGAAGCCAACACTGATCACTTGGCCGGCCAGCAGCGCCGAGGTGCGCAGTTTGAACAGCTTACGCACGGCGGGCGCGGAAAAGCCGCCGATGATCTGGGCGGCGGCGACGATAGCGGCGGCCAAGCCGGCGATGCCGTAAGCTGTCGGGTCGCCATACAGCGCGAGCAGATGCGGCTGCATGGCGTAGAAAACGTAAAAACCAACCCCCGAAGCAAATGGCGCAGCCAGCATGATCCAGCGTACGGCAGGCTTGCGCAAGCCCAGGTCGATCGAGGTAGCAAATAGCTTGCGCACATCTTTGCCCAAGTTGACGCTCTTCACCGGCTTAAAGCCGAGATCTTTCATGAAGAAGAAGGCTACGCCGAAGTTGGCCAACAAGAACGCGCCGCGCAGAATATAAGGCACGCCAAGATCTGTGGCTTGCGCGATCACGCCGCCGGCCACAGACCCGGCCAGCATGGCAACGCCGCCGATGACCTGCGCTTTGGAGAAGACCGACTCCAGCTCACCCTTGTAGCCCGTGTAGTTCAGCGCATCCACCAGCCAGGCTTCGGTGGCGCCGGAGAAGAATGTAAAGCCCAAGCCCAGCAGCACCGAAGAAGCCGCCCACGCCCAAAATGGCGCATGCACCATCCACGCGCCTAGGTAAAGCAGCGTGGCGGCCGCCAGTGTGAGCGCGCCAAGCAAATAAGATGTGCGCCGGCCTTTGAGGTCGGCGACGATGCCGGTTGGGATTTCGAAAACGACCTGGCCGACGGTGAAGAATGCGTTGGCCAGGAACGCTTCTGCGTTTGTGAGGCCCGCGTCCAAGAGAAAGAGGGTGTTGATGCCCCAAATGAACGAAGTGGCTAATGTGTTTAGTAGGGTTAGGACGAGATATGTGTTTTCAATCGTTTTTGCTTTTGGTTTTGAGGCCATTGCCTTATTCTAACCGGGAAAGCGTGCCACCACTCGCTCCGGAGGCTCCGCAGGTTCAAGCAAACGCATCTGGTAGGCGGGAAGCTTACCATCCAGTAGCACATAGGGTGCGGAGCGCTTGGCTACGATGCCGAGCTTCTGCAGATCGTCCAGCGATGCAAGCTTGTGGATCTTGCGCGCTTTGAGAATGCTGTCGGCACCCTTGGGC
>JBKJWG010000194.1:0-15877 GCA_046716985.1 Anaerolineales bacterium
CTCCAAATCCAAACCGAGCGCTTCGTTCGCCGCAGTGAGGTGATATGTATTTTCGCCAGTTTGCTCCACGCGCCAATCCTCCAGCCAGACCTGATAAGGCTCGGCTTGGGCGCCGGCCAGCCCGGCCGCGCCGCGCGAAAAACGTTCGAAAGCTTGAAAGCTTTCGCTGCTAACATCGCTCAGCGTGAAGTGCGCCATGTAGATCTGGTTGGCGGCCCAGTCGCTAATGCGCTCGGGCGCTTGACTAGCTGGCAGCAACGCGCTGCGGAAGAAGGTCAGCTCGTAGCCAAAATGGCGGCCGTCCGTCGTTTTCAAATTTCCCGTGTAATACCACCACTCTGTTTGATAATCGGGGTGGGGGCCGAAGTCAGCCGGGAAACTGAGCGCGGCCGGCCCTTCGGCGCGGGCAAAGCCCGCAATCGAAGCAGGCGTGCTTACCATTTGCGCAGAAAGTTCATCACTTTCTTGTTGCGGCCGCAGCGCGTAAAAGGCCGCCACAGCAGCCACAATCAGCAAAGCGAAAATTGCACTGCCTCGTTTCATCTCAATCAAAACGCATTGCGTCGGCGGCGCTGCGCCGGCTGGCGCGGTAAGCAGGATACAAGCCGGCCAGCAGCGCGGCCAGGATGGCGATCAGCAGCGCTTGCGCAAAGGGCTGCGCCTCTAAATGCATCTGCAGCGTCCAGCCGAAAGAACGGCGGTTGATCAGGCGCAGCAGAATCTGCGCCACGGCGTAGCCGGTGGGCAAGGCCAGCAACCCGGCCAGCGCGCCGATCAGCCCGGTTTCCAGCAGCGTCAGCGCCCAGATCTGGCGCACGCTCAGCCCGATGGCTTTGAGGATGCCCATCTGGCGCTGCTTCTCCAGTTGCAACGAGAGCATCGCGCTGAGCACGCCCACGAAAGCTACTGCGGTGGTGATAAGCTGCAGCGCGCTGGTGATCAGAAAGGTGCGGTCGAATATTTCCAGGCTGTCATCGCGCAGGGCGCGGTTGGAGCGAATGTTGAGCAACTGGGTCTGATTGAGTTCGCGCTGCATGTCGGCGATGATGCCGTCGATGTTTGCGCCCTCGGCAACTTTGGCAGAGAACGCCGTGACAGCTTCGTCGCCCCACCACACGCGATAGTTATCCAGCCACATGGTCACATTGCCGCGGCTGGAGCTGTAATCGCTGGAGACCGCCGCAATGGGGAAGTCATGTGGCCCACGCTGGGTGTAGAGTTCGAGACTATCGCCAAGGCCCAAGCCGAGACGGTTGGCCAGCGGCTCCGAAATGATCACCGACCCGGCTTGAACCGCTTGCCAGATCTCATCGCCGCTCCCGTCGGCTTCAAAATAAATTTGCTCGTTGCCATCGTTGGGATTGTTGTTGGCGCTGACCAGGATCGGGCCGTAAGGCGAATCGACCTGCGCGTTGCGCAGCAGGTGAACTGCTTCGACTTTGGGCCAGCTTTCCACCCGCGCGATGATCTGCGGATCAATGCTAACCATGGGTTCGGCCAGGTTCGATCCGGCCACCGAGCCATAAATGTCGTTGCTCAAGATCACGTTCAGCCAGTCCACCACACTGGCGCGGAAAGAGCTCACCATCAGGCTGCCGCCGATGGTGACGGCCACCGCCACCATCAGCGCGGCCATGGCGGGCGCAGTGCGGCTGGCCGAGGCCGAAACTTCGCGCGGCCCTAGCCGCCCTATGGGGCCGATGACCGGCGCCAGCAACTTGGATAGTTGCGGCATCACTTGCTGCGTGATCCACGGCGCGGTGAGCGCGAAACCGATCACCACGCCGAAGGTAGCACTGAAGCTGGCGATCAAGCCCAGATCCGCAGTTGTCAGCAGAATGCCAGAAACAATCGCCATCAACGCGCCCAACAGCGCGGCGCGGCCCAGCAGCTTGCGCGACACGCTCTCCAGTTGTGAGCGCGATAGCGTGCGGCGCGGCGGAGACTTGGCGGCTTCCCACGCTGGCAGCAGCGCGGCGAACAGTGTGGCTGCCATGCCGAGCGCTACGCCTTTGATCAAACTCCGCGCGGGCAAGCTCACTTCGCGCACTGTCAGCGTGAAGAATACGTCATTGATGGTTTGCGACACCAGCTCTACTGCGCCGCGACCAAGTAGCACGCCCAGCAGCAAGCCGAGAGCCGAACCGACCGCGCCAACCAGCAGCGCTTCGCCCAGCACCAGCGCGAATATTTCCGCGCCGCTGACGCCCAGGGCGCGCAGCGTGCCGAATGTTTGTCGCCGCTGCACGACTGAAAATGTCATCGTGTTGTAAATGAGAAATAAGCCGACCACTAAACCCAGCAAGCTCAGCGCGGTCAGGTTGGTCCGGAAAGCTGCGGTCATTTGCTCGACGGTTTGACTGCGCCCCTCGGCGGGCAGGATCACCGCACCTTCGGGTAATTGCGCTTCGAGTTGCGCCAATATAGTTTCTTCTTTCTCGGCTGGGATGATTAAATCAATTCGTTCAAGCAGACCCAGTCGCCCACTTAATTCTTGCACGGTGGAAATATCAGCCAGCACCAGGTTCTGCAGCGCGCGGCGGCTGAGCGCGTCACGCGGCTCGAGCAGCCCGGCGATGTAGCCCGGCAAATGCTGGCCGTTGATATTGAGCTGCACGCTGTCGCCCGTGCTTAAGCCGTGCTCCGCCGCCAGGTCGCTGGAGATCAAGATCGCGCCTGGCACCGCGAAGAAAGCGCCCATTTGCTGAGTTGGCGCGATCTCGTCCTGGTTATACAAATAGCTGCGGAAGGGCGGCTCGGCGAACGGGTCGATGCCTAGCAACTGCAACAGCAGGTCGCCCAATTGTGGCGAGATGACCAGCTGGCTCAGGATGGGCGCCATGGGAATGCCTAATCCGGAACGCCGCAACTCAACATAGATTTCTTCCGGCAATCCGTTGGGCCCGCCGGAAATGTAATGCGTGCTGCGCCCGACCACCGCTTCGGTGCTGAGATCGAAGGCGCGCGCCGCGCTGGCGTTGGCCACATCCACGCTGACCGCTACTGCCACGCCTAGGCTAATGCCGAGCAGCATCAGCAGGCTTTGCAGCGGATGGCTGAATAGATAGCGCCAGGCGACTTTGAAGAGGCTGGGCGCAAACGCCGCCCGCTTCATTATTCTTCCACCAGCTTGCCTTCGCGCAGGTGCAAAATCCGATCGGCTCGGCGGGCGTTGTCCTGGTTGTGGGTGGCCATAATCAGGTTCTTGCCGGCCTGGCGCGTAAGCTGTTCAAGCAGGTCCATAATCTGCCCGCCGGTGTCTTCGTCGAGGTTGCCGGTGGGCTCGTCCGCCAGCACCAGCTGCGGATCGTGCACCAGAGCACGCGCGATGGCCACCCGCTGCTGCTCGCCGCCCGAGAGCCGATCCGGGAAGCTAGCTTCGCGGTCGGCCAGGCCTACGAGGCCAAGCAATTCTCCCGCTCTAGCGTGCGCTTCTTTTAGCGATGCTCCCTTAAGCTCCAATGGCAAGGTCACGTTTTCAATGACTGTCAGGGTGGGGAGCAGATTGAAGAATTGAAAAATGAAGCCGATATTTTGGCGGCGGAACAAGGTGCGTTCGCCCTCGTTCATGGCCACCAGGTTCTGGCCGTTCAGCCAGATGGCGCCTTGGTCCGCTAAGTCGATGCCGCTCAATAGATTGAGCAACGTACTCTTGCCGCTGCCGCTGGCGCCCAGCAAGGCGATGAATTCGCCCTTTCGGATGTTGAGATCGACCTCGCGCAGAATCAGGCGGCGTTGGCCACCTTCTGCGTAGCCTTTGGAGAGATGCTCAATTCGAAGGAAAATCTCTTCAGCGCCCATCCGTTTGTTAATAATATCACAAACGCCCTCACCCCTCGACTGCTCAAATAATTAACTTGAGCAATATTTCCCCTCTCCCGCAAGGGGGAGAGGGGTGGGGGTGGAGGGAACTAGAGCGTCTTGGCGATATCACGCGCTTTGCGGATCATCTGGTTGGTGTAGCCCCATTCATTGTCATACCAGGCGAAGATCTTGACCAAGTTGCCATCCACCACCTTGGTCATTTCCATATCAATGATGCAAGCGTGGGGATCGCCCACGATGTCTGAGGAGACGATCGGGTCATTCGTCACGCGGATGACTTCTTTGTAGCGGTCCGTGGCGGCTTCCTTGCTAAGAATCTGATTGACTTCTTCCTTAGTCGTGTTCTTTTCTGTTAAGAAGACTATATCAGACACCGAGCCGACTGGAACTGGTACACGCAGCGCGACGCCATCGAACTTGCCTTTGTACTGCGGCAGAGCCAGCGTGGTCGCTTTGGCTGCGCCGGTGCTGGCGGGCACGATGTTGATGGCCGCCGCCCGCCCGCGGCGCAGCTCTTTGGTTGCGGGCCCATCCACGAGGCCCTGGCCAGCGGTGTAACCGTGCACAGTGGTCATGATCGCCTTCTGAATGCCCAGGTGGCGGCCAATAACTTCAACCACCGGTGTCAGCGAGTTAGTGGTGCAGCTGGCACACGAAATGATGTGGTCAGTGCCTTTGGAATCATTGACCCCGAATACCACTGTCGGAATGTCTTCGCTCTTTGTGGGCGCGGAGATGATCACATATTTCGCCCCGGCCTGGATGTGCTTGATCACATCCCCTTTTTCGGTGAAACGCCCGGTGCTCTCAATGACGATGTCGACCTTGAGGTCTTTCCAGGGTAGGGCGGCGGGATCTTTTTCACTCAGGAACTTGAAACTGTTCTTATCCACATGCAACATGCCGTCCTTAGCGTAAACCTCTTCGCCGTAGCGGCCATAGACCGAGTCGTATTTGATCAAATAAGCAATGTTCTCAGGACTGGCAATGTCGTTGACCGCTACCAATTCCAGGTCTTTATCCTTCAAAATAATCTTCAAGGCCGCCCGGCCAATGCGACCGAGACCATTAATTGCTATGCGTGCCATTGCACCTCCAGTGTGCGCTCAAACCCTTTTTCGCGATTATAGTGCCAGCTAACGATTTCGGGGGAATACTGTTTCCCCTAGGCTAAATTTTTCTGATAAAGTCATTCTGTGAGCAACGAAAGATTTAAGTCGTTTGGTGGAAACATATTTCTTTTCATTTGTTTGCTAATTCTGTCTATCTCCGGTTGCACCTCGCAATCAAATAAAAAGGAAGTGATAGTTTTTGCCGCCTCGTCGCTGACCAATGCCTTCGATGAGATCGCAGTTGAATTCGAGGCAACTCATCCCGGGGTCGATGTGCTGAACAGCTACGGCAGTTCATCTGGCCTGGCTATTCAGTTGGTTGAAGGCGCTGCGGCGGATGTGTTCGCTTCGGCCAACGACAAGCAAATGGGAGTAGCTGCCGCGGCTGGCCGCATACCGGGTGAGCCTATCACTTTCGTAACCAATCGTCTCGCTATTATCGTGCCCGCCGATAATCCAGCTGGTATTCAATCCTTCGAGGATCTGGCGAAGCCCGGCGTTACGCTGGTGCTGGCCGCGCCCGGTGTGCCGATACGCGACTACAGCGATCAGAGCATCGCGCTCATGGGCGATGCTGATTTCCAAGCTGCCGTATACGCCAACTTGGTCTCCGAGGAACCCAACGTGCGCCAGGTGGCGACCAAGGTTTCGCTGGGTGAGGCGGACGCAGGCATCGTCTATGCTTCGGACATAACCCCCGACATTGCCGATCTAGTCCTTCAGATTCCGATCCCTGACGCGAAAAACGTGCTAGCTGCCTACCCGATCGCAGTAGTCGAGGGCGCGCCGTCGGGCGACTTAGCTCAGCAGTTTATGGATTTTGTGCTCAGTGCGGATGGCCAAGCCACCCTGCAAAAGTGGGGCTTCGGCCCGAAACCGTAGATTGAAAGGCCACGAACGTGACCTTGTTTGGCTTTTGCGTGGGGACGTGTCGCAGACCCGCCCGCTTCAGTTTCCTTGGAGTTGCGTAACTCGGCAAAGCCGAGCAGCAACTCCTGCAGCACGCCCGCTTCTGGCGTGCGTATGCCCCTACTGCGACTTGAACGCAGGTCCCTGCCTCCGGAGGGCAGTGCTCTATCCACTGAGCTATAGGGGCGTGCAAAAACGGTGAGGCTGTTTTTGCTTAAAGTTTGCTGCGCAAAACTTTCCGGAATTGATTTTATCACCAGGTTTTAGCCCATCTGAAAGGGTACCGTGGGGCGGGTCTCAGACCCGCCCGCTTTTTTTGACCTGTGAAACCCTAAGCCGCTGTTTGTTCCTCGCCGCGAAAGGCGCCGACGATGTGACCGCCGATCATAGCCAGGTCATCTCGGGTATCGCGCAAGAACAAGCCGGTGCGCAAGCGGGCGCTGCTGCCGAGCGTCGCAAAGCCTGAACGCATTTTTCCATTTTTGAGCAAGCTTAAGCCGGCCAGCGCAAGCAGATTGAAGCGCATGCCTTCGCTTAGCTCGGGCCAGACGGAAAGCAGGCGCTGCAGATCGGGCGAATGAGAATTGTCCATAAGTGCTCCTCTTCTTGGGATGGACTGATTCTATCCCACCGCAAAACACTTATTTTTTTACACCATAAAAATGGATATAATGTTTGCAGGTGGATAGCATGGAAAAAGAACCAAACTCGGCCCCAATTGAGAAAACCTCTGGCAGTGAAAAACACTGAGCAAGTCGATTTAAAGAAACTGCCACCAGTCGTACCCCTCAGACTGATGGCGAGTCATAATCGGTGTTGCCCCCGATTAGGTGACGCCAGTTCTTTATACGGCTTGCTGTCACAGAAGTTAATAGGCGCGCGTACTTGCTTTATAGACATTTGTACTGGCTGATGGAGGACTACGGGGATGAATAAAAAATTGAGCGCAAAGAAGATACGAGTGGCAATCCTGGATGACCATCAAGGGACGTTGGATGGCTATGCGTTTCGCCTTACCCCGCATGCAAATATTGAAGTTGCGGCTACGGCGCGCTTCGGCGACCAACTGGAGCCGATGCTGGCAGACAATAAAGTAGATGTGCTTTTATTAGACGTCGGCGTCCCAAGCGCTGAAAATGACCCCAATCCATATCCCTTGCTCTATATGCTGCCGCGGCTGCGTGAAAGCTATCCTGCCATGGCCATCCTCATCATCTCTATGCACAAGCAGCGCACCCTGGTCAAGGCAGTCATGGACGCTGGCGCCAAAGGCTATATCTTGAAGGATGATCGCCAGGCCATTGTGCAATTAGGCGAGATCATCACCTCAGTCGCGGCAGGCGGGGTCTATTTCTCCGAGCAATCCTTCGCCATGCTTACCGATAAATTTTCTTCCGCCGATGATGTGCAGTTGCTCACGCAGCGACAGCGTGAGGCGCTATCGCTCAGCGCTTCGAAGCCTGACCTAAGCATGGACGATCTGGCTAAAGAACTGAAAATTGCCGGTTCCACATTGCGAAACCTGCTCTCCGACTGCTATCGACGGCTAAAGGTACACAACCGCACCGCGGCCATAGCCAAAGCGCGTGATCTGGGACTGATCACCCCGTATCCCCCGCACACCAACGCTGGCGCTAAAGCTCCGCTTCGCTAAAGTTCGCCCCGACCGAAGCAAAGAGATGCTTGACTGGGGCTATGGCTTGCTCCAGCAAAAGCTCGAGGGGCCGCGCGTCTTTCAACTCAATGTCCTTCAATAATCCATACGCGGTTTTTTGCCGCGTCAGCAATTCGCTCACGCAATAGCTGATCGCCCCGCTTCGCACTAAAATAGTTTGCGCTTCTTGCAGAGCTTCCGGCTCCTGCACCCGGCCGCGTAATTCCATAAATCGTTGGTGGTCGGGGTGGTCGACTAATTCCGCGAATAGGATCGGCAGCGGGCTGCGGCCCTGCAGCCAATCGGCGTTGGCGGGACTGTCCAGGCAGTCATTCAAGTCATCATGGATCTGCATGATCTCGCCGAACAGTTCGCCGAAAGATTTGAGTTGGTCTGCCACCTGCAAACTGGCATCCCCAAACAACGCGCCGATGTAAAACGCAGCGCCAAAATAGGGGCTGCTTTTCGCTCGTGTGACTGCCCAATAGCCTTCCTCAGTGCGTGCATTCTGCACGTCCAGATCTTGCCCATAAGCTGTCTGAGCGATCATTTTGTTCAGCGCCTCTGCGGCGCGATCTTTCTGCCGGCATTCGGTCGCTTCCAGCAAAATTGTGGTTCCCAGCGCATTCAGAGCGGCGGCCAGGTTGGCTGTGCGCCCGGCCCCAATGCGCAAGTACTCCCCGCGTGGGTCTTCGTCCAACAGATCGTCTATCAGCATCAGACCCATGTGGACGCAGATGATCGCGGCTACTGCACGCATAGCCCGTTGAGGCTCGGCGCCCATTGCCTGGCAGGCTTTTACTGGGAAATCCCAAGCCACGGGTGCTTTTTGAGACGCCCGTTCGCAGGCCAGGCTCAGCTCGCGCCAATTCTGAGGGGCAACCTGCTGCCCAAGGAATTCGATCGCATTATTGTAGAATTCCATTTCTCTCCCATAAAGCAAGACTGGCCGTGTGAGCGGCCAGTCTTGCTGTTTAGCTTACTTGGACTCAGCCCAAACGTTCCAAGACAGTTCGCTGCGCACGGCCAGGATCTGTTTGAGTCTGGCGCGCGCAATGCGCAGGAAGCCTAGTAACCGGCTCTCAGGTTGGGCGCTGACAAGGTTCGTGTAGAATGCTTGCATTGCTGTCATTTGTTTCTCCTTTTTTTGTTCATAGAGGATAAATAGGCTGCTGTTATGCTCATAGCTTGATTTCCCGATAATCTCACCTCCTTTGCTTATCCTGTGAAAATAAAATCCCCCAAGGCCCGACGTTTTTTTGAAACAGCTTTGACAGTGGGGGTGTTGTTGATTCTCTTGGTCTACACCTATGCTATGTTCTTCCTTGTCCCTTATGCCGGCTTCCAATTCAATGTCTCCACCAGCGAGATCACGGAAATCTTTGTCCCCCAGGAACAAACCCCGCAATTAAAGTTAGGTGATCGATTGGTGTCTATCAATGGCGTTATCTGGGAAGATTACGCAAGCGACTTGCGCAAGGAGGTGCCGACCCGCGCCCAAGAAGGTCAGGTCATCCTATTGGTCGTTGAGGGATCAGAAGGAGTCAAAACGATCGCCTGGCAAGAGTCTGGTTTCACCTCGGCAGAGTTTTTGACCCGCTTGCTGAACACGTGGCTCTTAAGCTTCGTCTTCGCGCTGGCCGGCACCGCCACCTTGCTGCTGGTGCGCCCCAAGAACGAACGCTGGGCGCTGCTGATCGCTTTCTACTATGTCACCGCCATTTGGCTGATTGCTGGCAGCTTGTCGTATTCGCACATATTTGCCAGCCCGCTCGTGCTGCGCTTAGGCATTTGGATGAGCCTGCCCATCTACCTGCACTTGCATTGGAATTTCCCGCGGCCACTTGGCCGGATTTCACCCAAATTATGGACCGCGTTCTATGTCGCCTGTGGTGGGCTGGCTGCGCTCCAATGGCTTGGCCTTCTGCCGTCCAGTGCTTATCTAGCGCCCTTTGCATTAGCCATCTTCGGCAGCGCGCTCATGCTTCTTTACCGGTTCATCTTCCGCGCCGGCGAGCGCCGCGAGATTGGCCTGCTCTTTCTCGCCGTTGTCATCGCATTCGTTCCCGCGCTCATCATCGCCATCGCAAGCGCTCGGCAGGGTTTGGCCTCCGCTTCTGTAGGTTTTCTTTTCTCGCTTCTCACCATTCCGGGCGCCTATTTTTACGTTGTCTATCGCCGCCAACTGGGTGGATCTGAGCTGCGCGCCAACCGTTTGATCTCCCTGTATTTATTTTTGATCTTGATCCTCACTCTGGCCGTAGCGGTGTTGCCCTTGTTCTCAAGCCAACTGGAAAACAAGGAAAGCATCGGCGCTTCCATTCTATTGACCGGAGTGGCAGCCGCGTTGGCCAGCGTTTTTGGCTTTCCGCTATTTCAGCGCTTTGTCGAGCGGCGCCTGCTGCACATGTCCCAGCCTCCCGAGAGCCTCGTGCAAGCCTTTGCCGGTCGCTTGTCTACCAGCTTCACTAGAGAGCATCTGGTGAACATCTTGCAAAAGGAAGTGCTGCCGAGTTTATTGATCCGCCAATCTGCCTTGGTGAGTTATGAAAACAAGGCAAAGAGGGAGGCTATTTATCTACAGGGCCTTAAGCTTTCGCAGTTACTTACGGAAAAGCAACAAAAACAATTGATCGACAGCCATTCTCAACAACAAAACCAGAGCATCCTTCCCCAAGAGGATGGCTGGCTGCGCTTGGCCATCCCGTTGCGGGTAGGCCAGCAAACATTGGGTTTGTGGCTGCTCGGCCGCAAAGATCCCGACGACTACTACTCGTACGCGGAACGCGCCCTGCTTGAGTCCCTGGCCAGTCAAATGGCCATCGCCCTGGTCAACATTTCCCAGGCGCATAGCTTGCGCGCCCTCTATCAAGTAGATATCGAGCGACAGGAGGAGGAACGCGCGCACCTGGCGCGCGAGCTGCACGACGACGTCCTTCACAAGCTCAATGAACTGGTGATTGAAGTGGGCGACCAGGTGCAAACCAAGGAATTTGATCAGAAGCATCATGCCCTGGACGATCGCATCCGCGCCATGATCCATGGCTTGCGCCCGCCCATGCTCAGCTATGGCCTCTATCACGCCCTGCACGAACTGGTTGACGATCTGGCTGAGAAGCCCACGACCAAGGCCAAACTCGAACTCAGCCTGCCGGCCAGCGAGGCCCGCTACGAGGCTAGGGTAGAGCAGCATGTTTATCGCATCGTGCAGCAGGCCTGCGAGAATGCGCTGGCCCACGGAAAGGCCAGGCACATCCTCATTAGCGGGCATTGCGACCCGCAAGCCATCGAATTACTGGTGGAAGATGACGGGCGCGGCTTCAGCCTGGAGGGCGGCACGGAACTGGCGCAGTTGCTCAGCGCACGCCATTTCGGCCTGGCCGGCATGAATGAGCGCGCCGCGCTCATCGGGGCGCGCCTGGAGATCGAGTCCGCCCCGGCCAATGGTACGCGCATCCATTTGCACTGGCGCGCAGAAGACCGCAGCGCCAGCGAATAACATTCAATTGTTAATGTGCGGGCACGGGTCAAAAGCTTAAAAGTGACCCGCAGATGTTGTGTACACAATAGGCCAAAAAGCCGTGCGCAAATCCGTCCTCAATCTCCCATTTCCTTCGAAAATTAAATAAAAAAGCCTCGAGAATTCGAGGCTCTTCGTTTTGCTTCTTCTCAGTCCACCTAGCGCGGGATGATGACCACTTTGCGGCGGGGCTCCTCGCCCACGCTCTCAGTGCTCACTTCCTGGCTGTCGCGCAGTTCAATATGGATGATGCGCCGCTCGGCTGGCGTCATCGGTTCCAGGGTTTGCCTGCGGCCAGAGGAAATGGCTTGCTTGGCCATGCGCTGGGCCAGTTCGCGCAAACCCTCTTCCCTGCGCACGCGATAACCGCCCACATCAATGATCACATGGGCCACTTGGCCCACTTCTTTGCCCACGATCAAGCGCGTGACCAGTTGCAGGGCATTCAGGGTTTCCGCGCGGCGGCCGATCAAAAAGCTCAGGTCGCCGCCGTTGATGTCGATCATCACCGGCGCAGCCAGCCCGGGTTCGTCGGGCTCGCCCAGGCGTCCCGAAACTTCTGCGCGCACATCCATGTGCGCCAGCAATTCCTGCACAGTGGCCTTTGCTATGGAAACTAGATTTTCGGCGTCGGCCGCGCTCAGCGCCGGCGCTGCCTCGCGCTCTCGCCTCCTGGTGGGCAGGCTTGCCGCCCCATTTCTCACGGTCAGGCGCACGCGCGCCTGGCGGCCGCCCAATCCCAAAAAGCCACCTCCGCCTTCGTCCAGCACCTCGACCTCGACCTGGCTTTTCTCAACGCCCAGTTCACCCAGGCCCTTTTCGATAGCCTCGTCGATTGAGGGAGCGATCACTTCCAGCGTAGCGCGATGTTCCATAAACTCCTTGGGCCTGCGATTCTAATTCAGCTCGGCTTGTTGGTGGGCGCAGCTGGCTTGCCCGCGGTTATCGCCGCCGGCTTATTCCGGCGCAATAAAAGGTATTGCGCAATGCTAAACAGATTCCCGGTCAGGAAGTAAAGCGACAGCCCGGCTGAAAACAACAGCGAAAAATACCCGAACATCAGCGGCATGGTCAGGTTCATTGAACGTGCCATGGAAGCGCCTTGATCGTTGCCAGTGGGGGTCATCATCTTGCTTTGGAAGTAAGACGTGATCACCACCAGGATGGTCAGTACCGGGATGCCGAAGGGCAGAAAATCTAAATGCAGGCGCTCCGGCTGGCCCAGCTCCATCCACAGGAAATGGCTGTTGAGCGGGATGAGATCCGCCGCGTTGGGCAGGGCCAGGTCGCGCGCAAAGGTCAGCAATTGCAGCGGCGCAGTTGCCAGGGCGCGCTGGATGGATATGTACATGGCAAAGAGCAAGGGCAGCTGGATCAGCGTGGGCAGGCAGGCCGCTAGGGGATTGATGCCCATTTCCTGGTAGAGCTTCATTTGCTCTGCCTGCAATTTGCTTTTGTCATCCTTATATTTGCGTTGGATCTCTTTCATGCGCGGGTCGTTCTGCATGTCTTGCGTTGCCCGCGAGCTCTTCAATTGCGAAGCGGAGAACGGATAGGTGACCAGGCGCACCAGGATGGTGA
Source organism: Anaerolineales bacterium (assembly GCA_046716985.1). Taxonomy (GTDB): domain Bacteria; phylum Chloroflexota; class Anaerolineae; order Anaerolineales; family UBA11579; genus JAMCZK01. Next base: position 12,602 of record JBKJWG010000194.1, read on the forward strand.
ATACAATGATCGCCAGGCCGAAGTTCTGGCCCAGAATGCTGTAGATAAAGACTAAAGCGTTGGTAAACGGAACGATAATAAATTCAAGCATAGTTGCGATCCTTCTTTATTGGTTCTGAGGCTCAAAGGTCCAAACCGTGTCGCCGTTTTGGTCGAGCGCCATCAGCAAAGTTGTGGTTCCTGCTTGGCTCACGAGCAACAGATCTTGCGTGGGCACAACCGGGCCATACAGCTTGGCTTCAAAAGTTTTCGTCCATTCTATATCGCCATCCAGACTAATGGATAGCACTCGGCCATTCTCATTGGCCACATAGATGTGATCGTTTACGACCAGCGCAGCGCCGGTAATGGCGCCTTCAGTACCCACTTTCCATATTTCCCGGCCGCTGGCCGCGTCCAGGGCATAGACCTGTCCCTCAAGATCTGTCACAATTATCTGGCCCTGATAAAAAGTGGGGCTGCCCCATATCCAGCCCTCGGTCACGGTTCGCCAGGTCACTCTGCCGCTGGCTGCGTTCACTGCGATCACTTCGCTATTGAGCGTGCCGATGTACAGCACGCCGTCAATTAGCGTGGGCGAACTGACCAATGTGCCCTCCAGGTCGAGGCTCCAAAGTTCATCGCCGCTCACTGCATCGATCGCGTAAAGGTGATGATCCATTGCATTCAAATAGACAGCTGTGCCGTCGCTGACCGGTTGGCTCCACAGCGGTTGTTGCGTTCCGAATGTCCAGGCAAGCTCCCCGTTGCTGGTCAGCACATACATGCGCCCATCTGCATTGGGCGCATAGATATTGTTTGCTTCGGCCAATGGGCTGGCGACATAGTGATTGGTGGCGCCTTCAAAAGTCCAGTTCAAACTGCCACTGGCCGGGTCAAGGCTGTAGAAAATGTGATTGTAGCTGCCGAACAATAGCTGCCCGTCTCCACTCAATTCAGGTGGTGAAAAGACCGTGAAATTGTTATCTTGCTTAGCCGGGTAGCGCCAGTTTTCGGCTCCGTTGGCGGCTTCCAAAGCGTAGACGCGAAAGTTATCGGCCACGTAGATCGTGCCGCTGCCTTCGTCCACAGTAACGCCCGGCCAACTGGCCGGCCCAACGCTGCCGCAGGCGCTGGCCAGCAGCGCTAAAAAGTTAATGGCTAACAAAGAAAAAAGACGCGATTGTTTCATTTGGTGTGGTTTCGTCCGTTCTTTAGATTATTTAGGGTACCGGGTCGTAGCCGCCGCGGTTGAATGGGTTGCAGCGCAGTAGGCGATAAAAACCCATCCAGCCACCTTTCAAGGCGCCATATTTGTAGATCGCCTGGTAGCTGTAGTGCGAGCAGGTGGGATAAAAACGGCAGGTATTTTCAGGCATGCTGCGTGAAAGAGTCTTCTGATAAAAGCGGATGGGCAGCAGCAGCGCAAAGCGCGGCAAGTTAGCCACCGTCACCGGTAAATCCTTTAACACCGGTGAGGGCTGCTCTTGAATATGGGTATGATCGTGGGTCAGTTCTGCGTTCATTGGTTTTTTTCTATCAGTGCGGCCTTTTGCAGTAACCCCTTGACTACTGCCTCAGTTTCAGTGGATTTGGTCTCTTGGACACCCGGGCGGGCGATCAGCACAATGTCGTGCCCCGTCGCTATGCTCTCCAGCCTGGGCGCAATGGCGGCCCGCAGCACGCGCTTGGCCCGGTTGCGGGCTACTGCCCCGCCCACTGTGCGCCCGGCGGCTACTGCCACGCGCACCTTGCCGGCTTCATTGGGGAGAACGATAAGCACAAGAAACGGGTGCGCATAAGACCGTCCTAGTCGCCGCACCCGTTTGAAATCGGCTGGCCTGCTAAGGCGAAATCCACGCTTCACCTAACCGCGTTCGTCTCCGCTTGGCGGGTTAGGCGTTCCAATTTACCTTTTTGACGTGATTGTTGCTCTTCACGGTCAGTCTGCGGCGGCCTTTGAGCCTGCGGCGCTTGAGCACATCGCGGCCGGTGGCGCTGGCCATGCGTTTGCGGAAGCCATGCACGCGCAGGCGGCGGCGGATCTTGGGCTGATAAGTTCGCTTCGGCATTCGTTCTTCCTCAAATAATTATTGACTTGAAGGCGGATTATACCGCGTAGATGGTTTTAAACACCTGAGATTCGTGCCCGCCTAAACGAACCTGCTATAATGCGGCGCAGTTTAATTTTTCCGGAGGACTGGATGGCTGAAGCCCAGATACATCAGGAAGCAGAGCAGTATGGCCCGCCCATTGGCGAGGTAATCATTTGCGCCTTAGGTGCCTTATCCTTCGCGGGACTAGCCTGGGCAGTTGTCTTTGGCGTGTTCGTCGGGGCCAATTTCGGGCTTGAGTATTTTCAGATAATAGTCCCTGAGCTTGTCACTACGGGCCTCGATATTGGCTCCAAGGTTTTGCCAGTTCTGGCTGCCCTTGCAACCGGCTGGCTCAGCTATCGCTTCCTGATCCGCCTGCCCTAAAAACTTCTTAACGCAAGCATTGCCCAACCTCGCTTTACTGTCATTCTGAGCGAAGCGAAGAATCCACCCATCAGTTCGTTCCGCTAAACCAGCCTATCTCCTTCCATCTTCTCGATTTTGGCTGTAGGGCTGACGGTTATTCGTCCTCAGGCGCCTCGCGCCCCGGCTGCTTGATCTCAAGCACCTCACCGTGCAAATTAATGCGCACCTGAAAACCGCTCATGCCTAAATAGGCGCGGCTGGCTTCGGGCAGGCCGCTAGCGATCACCTGGTCGAACTGTTCGTCCATATTCTCCAGCTTCTTCTCAAGCGCAGCGCGGGTAAAAATGTCGTCCTGGCCCATCATCTTGGCGGCCTGTTCGCTTAATTCCTCTTCGTGGCCTTCCAGCATTTCGCCCATCTTCTTCAAAACCTGCCGGTCAACTTCTTCGGCGGTTACGTGGCGGTGAAAGCCATGGTCGTTGACTACATAGAAAGCCTCTTCCCCCACTTGGGTGCTGCCGACGGGGCGGTCGAATTCATCGACCACCAATCCACTGAATAGCGCTTGCTTTGCCATAGGGCTTCCTCTGGGAAATCCGCCTAATATTACTTGAAAGCGCTCCAGCCGGTGTTAATAATTTATAAAAAAGTTCGCTGCCATTTAGATTTCTCCCTCTCCCACCCGTGGGAGAGAGCCTGTCCTGAGCGAAGCGAACGGAGCCTGGGGGTGAGGGCTTATTAGTAGTGAACTTTCACGGTCGTGCCCACGCTCGCCCAGCCATACATCCATTCCGCATCCGGGATGGTCATGTTGACGCAGCCGGCGCTCATTGGC
>JBKJWG010000195.1:0-4822 GCA_046716985.1 Anaerolineales bacterium
TTTTCCATAAAAAAAAAACCGGCCTCAATTTCCACCCCGCTTTTCTTTTCCTAAGCCTTGGCTGGCTTTTGCGCCAGCCGATGGCGCACATATTCGATGATGGGGGGTAGCAGCGAAATGAACACAATCGCGATGATCACCAGCGTAAAGTTTTCTTGTACGGCTGGTATGTTGCCGAAGAAATAACCGAGTGCGGTGAAAAGCCCAACCCACAGCAGGCCGCCAGCGACGTTGTACAAGATGAACTTGCGATACGTCATTGCCCCAACGCCGGCTACGAAAGGGGCAAAGGTGCGGATGATGGGCACGAAGCGGGCGATGATGATGGTCTTGCCGCCATATTTTTCGTAGAAGGCGTGCGTGCGCTCCAGATATTCGCGCTTGAGGAAGCGCACATCTTCACGGAAGACGCGCGGCCCGATGGCGTGACCGATGGCGTAGTTGACACTGTCCCCTACGATGGCTGCCACGCTCAGCAAGCCGAATAGTAACAAGGGGTTAAGCAGACCTAGCCCGCTGAAAGCGCCCGCGGCGAAGATGAGTGAATCGCCGGGCAGGAAGGGTGTGACCACGAAACCGGTCTCGGCGAAGATGATGGCGAACAGGATTGCGTACGTACCAACGCCATAATCGGCAATGACCACGCTGAGATATTCGTCCAAGTGCAACAGGATATCGAATATTTGCAGAATAAAATCCATTGACTAGAAGCTCCTTGATCTCAATTTTTTACGCCCAACGGACTTGCGTACGATCGGGGTCACTGAGCCGGGCTGCAGTCGCAGGCGTTTGTTCATGACTGCTAGGATACTAATGGAAACGGCGGTGATGAGCAGCAAAATAAATGATGAAATGATCGGCAGCTGGAATGGCAGGAGCTCAACTGGGGCGCTGGTGTCCAGGGAAGAAAGCGAATTGATCACCACGGTGCCGTTCCATAGAGCATGCAGGATGATATTGAATATGTATACGCCGATCAGGCGCATATAGCGCTTCTCGTTTTTAGCGCTTACCAGCGCCCATCCCATGAGCCCGGCCGTGGCCAGATGAAAGGCGGTAGCCCCGATGCGCACCAGCGTAGTGCTTGTCCACTCGGTCACGCCGGCAGAAAAAAGATTTTCAAACAGGGCGAAGCCCGCGCCGCTGAGCATGCCCAGACCAAAGCCCTGCGCAGGATTGAGCTTGGTGCGCCACATCAGGATCCACACCGCCATGGGCTTGGCCAGTTCCTCGATAAGCGGCACGAACAAAGAGAAATTGGCCAGAACCAACCCAAGGATCACCGGATCTTCAAGCAAGCGATATAAAACCGAAAGGCTAGTTTCCGGATTACTTTCGAGTCCCCGTAAGTTTTGCAGGATTTCAAAAAGCTGAGGATTGAGGGTGATATAGAAAATGGCTGTGATGACCAGCAAAAGGCCAGCTGCGAATTCGAGCAGCACGGCCACGATCGGGCCGGCGGTTAGCCCGGCAGCGAAGGCGCCCCAGCGCCGCTGCAGCGAGCCCAGGTCCAGCTTGCGGATAGCGAGCCACAGCAGCCAGCCAACCGAAAGCGTAGCTGCCACCAAATGGAACGGCGGCAACAGGAATTGATAATTTCGCTCCAAAAGCAGCGCGCCAGCGATTATGGCCAGCGGGAAACCCAAAACAAAGAGTAGGAAGAAAAATTTTTGTAATGGTGGTGCAACCTTTACTTTTGGCACTTGCTTCTTGAGCAAGCGCGCCAGGCCATAAACAATGGGCGGGATGAGCAGAAGCCCAACCCAGAACATGCCGGCGCCTGTTAGCAAGATGTCGGCACTTGAATCGGCCTGGTCTGGTGTCAGGGAATATTGATAGAGTGCGTAGAAAACCGTGGCGAGGGCACCTGTCCAAAAGAAGACCAGGCCATAGGCGCTGCCGGCGAATTGGAGCACCGAAAGCCAGTGGATCTTTTTAGTTGTTTTGACGGCGCGGCTTGGGCTCAATGCGCCTCAATGGTCACATCGAGGATCAGGTCGCCGGGCGGCAGACCCGCCTGCTGCGAAGGATCGCGCGGCGTGAGGCTTTCGACGACATCCATGCCCTGGATGACTTCGCCGAAGATGGTGAACTGGCCGTTCAAGTGAGCGGCGGGACCCAGCGTGATGAAGAATTGGCTGCCGTTGGACGTGGGTCCGGAATTCGCCATGGCCAGCAAACCGGCGCGGTCGAAGATTAGGTTGAGATCCGTTTCGATAGCGAAGGCATAACCCGGGCCGCCGTAGCCGGTGCCGGTCGGGTCGCCGGCCTGGGCGACAAAGCCGGGCAGCACGCGGTGGAAAGTGACGTTGTCGAACCAATTGTGCTCGGCTAAGAAGATGAAACTGTTCACTGCAATTGGAGCCACGTCTGGGAAGAGTTCGATAACGATGTCACCTTTTTTAGTGTGGATGGTGGCGGTGTAATCCTTTCCTTCCTCCAGCGCAATAGCCGGGCATTCGCTGACCTGGCGTTCGCGCAGCAATTCCAGTTGGATGATGGCGTCCAGGCTGTAGATGTCCAGCGGACCCGAATAAGGGATGCCGTTGATCAGCAAGAATGGCGTGCCGCCCAATTGCAATTCCTGTCCGCGGGTCCAGGCGTCCAGTGCAAGCTGGGTCAATTCTTCACTGTGCAGATCGGTTTCGAATTGGTCAACATCTAATTCCAGCTCGGTAGCGCGCTCGAGCAGCCAGGTTTCGAAATCTTCACTGCTCATGCCCGTCCATTCGCTTTGGCGAGTGAAGAGCAGATCGTGCATCTCCCAGAATTTCTCCTGGCGCCCGGCGGCCTCCGCGGCTTGCATGGACAAGGCAGCCTTATCGTGCAGCGGTTGCTCGGTAGTGCCGATGAGCGGGAAATGGCGATAGACCAGGCGCAGATCGCTGGGGTAAGTGGTTTCCAGTTGTGCCAGCACCGCGCTCAGTTGAGCGCAAAAGGGGCACTGAAAATCGGCATATTCGATCAGTGTGACTGAGGCCGAAGAATCGCCGCGCGTCCAATCTTGTTCGCTGATCGCATCGTAAGGCAGGCTGGCGACATAATCTACGCGGTCGGCGCTGGCCACAGCAGTGCAACTGGCCTCAGGCAAACCGCTTTCCTGGCTGGCTGCGGGCACAAATGTTGAAAGCGCAGAGCGGCTATTTGCGGAGCAGGCGGCCAGCACCAGGCAGACGAACATGCCGATGAAAGCTAAAGTTTGTTTGCGCTGCATCGAAAGATTCTACCAGCCTGACTTAGTCGAGGCTGATCAGCAAAGCTTGCAGGTCTGCAAACGAAGTGAGCGGCGCCATGCGCATCACGAATTCCGCCAGCGAAGCACTACGGGCGCGCAGTTCGCGCACGGCCGCGCCGACCGGGTCTTCGCCCGCAGGACCAATGGGCGTGTCCGCATAGCTGCCGTAGAAAGCGAAATAAGCCTGGTTCAATTTACGGATCACGTAACCGTGATCCCAAAAAACAAGACGCTGAAACTCCATATAAGATTCAGCTTCTTCCACTTTGCCGGCAGCCAACAGCGCGTCCACGTGCACGCGCGTGGCGTGCATCTCGGCGCGGAAGTCAAAGACCGGAGCGGGCGGTGGGCTGGCTTCGCTATCGGGCTGCGAGTTCGCGGGCGGCTGCCGAGGCGGTGGAACCAACTCGGGATAAAAGCGTTCGATCAGCGCTCGGCCCGTTTCCCCGCCGACAATGTTGGCGGCGGTTTCGTTCATGGTGGTGAGCTCCGGGCTACTGAAATAAAGTAAGCCGAGCGGATGCCAGGTTAGGAAATTGTGCGTCCACTCGTGGGAAATGACTTCAGCCAGCCAGTTCAACGAACTGGTCTGCGCCACCATAGTTGGGTAAGTGCCTACGCCGCCGACGGGCACAACCAGTGTGGAAACATCCATGCCAGTTGCGACCTGATCTTCGAGCGCAATTTGATCGGCCAAAGGCAATTCGGTTTCGAGCGAGAGATTTGCTAACTGGGATATTGAAGAACGCGGCGAAACGATCAGCGCCCAAGGCAACGGTGTGCCATGAAAGAGCAACGGCGGAATGGGTTGCCCGGCGCTGGTAAGCCCTTCTTGCGTGAGCATATAAGAAACCTGCGCCTGCAAGATGGCCTCCGCGAGCGGCGCCATGTCTTGGCGCTGCGCGTACAAGTCTGTGAGTTGGTCTTCTAAGGCTTTGATATCAGCTTGCACGCTAGCCGCGTCCGGGTTAGCGTGCAATTGGTTGAGCAAGCCTTCGTCGTATTGGATCTCGGTGACCAGCGCCATGAAATCGCGTACTATCTGACTTTGTTCCGTTTCATCCAAATAAGCTTCCGGCGCAATAGCTGCCTGGCGCAGCTTGATGGCTACGGCATCCAGCGTCCAGGTGATGTAATCGAATTCGATCGAGCGCGTGTAGGCGCGCACGCGTTCGCTGGGGTTAGTGGGGGCAGAGCCCGTGCCGCCCAGGGTTTGGCAAACAAGCAGAACAGCGATAAGGGGCGCCAGACGATGCATGCCAGCGATGATACTTTCGCTTTTTGAGGCGTCAAATGAGGGTTTACTAAGCTTAAAAACCCACATGCTATAATTTCGCGCTATGAATTTTTTGATCACCGGCGCGGCCGGTTTCCTCGGTTCGGCGCTGGCCAACCAGCTTTCGCGCGAGGGACACTTGGTGCGCGGTCTGGACAATCTCTCCAGCGGGGAACCCCAGGCACTCTTCGAAGACGTGCACTTCACGCGTGGGGATGTGAACGACCGCCCTAAATTGTGGACGCTGCTGCAGGATATCGACTGCGTTTATCACCTGGCGGCGCGGGTGCTGGTGGCCGAATCGCTGCTCT
>JBKJWG010000196.1:0-3408 GCA_046716985.1 Anaerolineales bacterium
ACGGCTACTTTGCGACCCTCGAGTTCATTCTATAAATTCAGAGCTGCCATGGTCGATTCCGGCGAGGCGTTGTAAGTGTCATCCAGCAAGAGTGAACCGTTGCGACCTTGCACGGCAACCAGACGCAACTGCGAGTTGCCTACGCGCAGCCCGGCCAGGATCTCCCCCCACTCTAAGCCTTCGATCAAGCCGACGGCGGCGGCGCGCAATGCGGTGTGCACAGAGTGTCGTCCGATAAGGGGGATGCGCACATGCAGCGTTTCGCGGCCATAGTGCAATTGGAAACGCACTCCATCCAACCCGAGGCCTTCCACATCGTTTGCCCACAGATCGGCTTTGGGATCAAGGCCATAGAAGAAGACGCGCGCCTTGGTTTCTTCGGCCATGCGCTTCACCAGCGGATCGTCGTAATTCAAAATGGCCACGCCATCCTTCGGCAGAGCGCGCACTAACTCAGCCTTGCCCTGGTAGATGGCTTCCTGCGAACCGGCCCGCGAAGCGTGCACGGTGCCAATGTTGGTCACCACGCCGACTTCAGGCACGGCGATATCGGCTAGCAACGCGATCTCGCCGATGACGTAAAAGCCCATCTCGAGCACGGCGCGCTCGAACTCCTCTGTGATGGCTAGCACGCTGAGCGGCAGGCCGATCTCATTGTTAAAATTGCCAACCGACTTGAATGTGCGATAGCGCTGGCTGAGCACCTCAGCGGTTAATTCCTTTGTGGTGGTCTTACCCACACTGCCAGTTACACCGATCATGCGCAACTTTAGCTTGCGCCGCCAAAAGCGGGCGGCCTGCTGCAGAGCGATGAGGCTGTCGTCGACCAGGATGCACAAAGGATATTCGGGAACGAAATCCGCGGCTGGCTTTCGGCCGCCGCGCAGATCAAGCGAATGCAATTGCGCGCCCAGTTCGCGCTGGACCAATGCCACCAGCGCGCCCTTGGCAAACGCGTCGGCGACGTAGTCGTGGCCATCAGCATTTTCACCCTTGAGCGCGACGAAAAGGAAACCGGGCTTGGCTTCGCGCGAGTCGTGCACTGCGCCGGCCAGCGGCGTTTCAGTGGCCGCCGGGCGCGTGCCGCTAATAGCTTCGATCACATCCGCAACTTTCAACATTACGGGGCCACCTTGGCGTTCATGGCCTGGCGCTGCTCGTCGGGCGGGATGCGCATCAGCACCACCAGCCGCTCGACAATTTCGGCAAAGAAAGGCGCCGCCACTTCAGAAGCCCAGATGGAAGTCTCGGGCTTTTCGAGCCACACGAACACAACGAAACGAGGATCATCCACCGGTCCCCAGCCGATGAACGAGGTATTGGTCTGATTGAGAATATAGCCACTGTCGCCGGGGATCTGCGCGGTGCCGGTTTTGCCGGCCAGGCGATAGCCCGGCACCAAAGCCAGCGAGCCTTCGATCTCCAGGGAATCGGTCAACATCTCCGTCATGGTGTGGGCCGTCTCCGCTGAGATGGGCGCACCGGCGAATTGCGGCGAAATGTTGTATTGCGACCCATCCTGAATAAGTCCCTTGACCATGTGCGGGATCACCATTTGCCCATCGTTGATGAAGGCGGTAACAGCCATCACCATTTGCATGGGCGTGACGGCGATGCCTTGGCCAAAGGTGTTGGCCACCAAGTCGGCCGGATACCAATCTACCGCGCCGGGCAGCTTCACGGTGCCGGTGGCTTCGCCAGCCAAATCGACGCCTGTCGTGTTACCGAAGCCAAAACCTTGCACATAATTATAGAAATTTTCCGCGCCAAGTTCTGAGCCCACCCAGGAGAGACAAACGTTCAATGAATGCTGCATGCACCCCAGCATGGTTTGCTCGCCCCAGGCTTGGCCGTTCCAGTTGCGGACCGAGATACCGCCGTAGTTGAACACGCCGGTATCAATGAATTTCGTTTCGGGCGTCACCAGTCCCTGGTCGATAGCGGCGGCCATGGTGACGACTTTGAAGATCGAGCCGGGTTCGTAGATTTCGCCGACGGCGCGGTTATATGGCGTGGTCGGCGTGTAGATTTCTTCATAATGGCTGTAATCGTTCAGATCCATGCGCGGCGACGAGACCATAGCGAGGATCTCGCCGGTCGTAGGATCCATGACGATCACGGTGCCCGAGTCGGAACCCGTTTGCGCCATCTGTCGATCGAGTTCATCTTCCACCATGGCCTGGATCTCACGGTCGATGGTGAGCATGAGACTGGCGCCTGCCGGCACCTCGGGCAATTCCTGCACGCGGTTGGGGTCGGTGGGCACCCAAATGTTTTCGGGCAAGCCTGCTAGCAGATCCTGATATTGCTGCTCCACTCCAAAGTTGCCGGAGCTTTCGCGGTTTACGAAGCCGAGCACGTTGGAAGCCAGGTCGCGCTCAGGGTAGCTGCGCGCCAAATGCGGGCGGCAAATCAAGGCGATCAACGCCGGGTCATTGGAGCAGCGCAAAGATTCTTGCGGCTCTGGAGCGCGGCTGACGTCGTAAGCTTTCAAGAGTTCAATTTTTTCGGGCAGCACGTAATCGGCAACGACTGCATAGATTGCATCCGCGGAAGCGGGCTGGCTAGCTGCACCGAGCACCTCGTTGTAATCGGCGCCCACCAGCGCGCTGAGCGCCAAGGCGATAGAGCGCGGATCGTGGACGGAAGCCAATTCCACGCCGATCTCGTATACAGTGCGATTGCCGGCCAGCAAATTACCGTTGCGGTCGTAGATCTCGCCGCGCGGCGGATAGACGGTCTTGAGCAGGCGGCTGTAATACTCGCTCTGATTCAGGAACACGACTGCATCGGGGCTGGTCTGGATGGTGAAGGTTTTGTACATGATGAGCACGCCCATCAGCGCAAAGAAGCCGCCCATCAGCAAATAGCGCCAGCTATGTTCGCGCGGCATGCTAGAGGCCTCCCAAATTACCGATGATCTCTGCCATCCAATCGAAGATCGATTGGGTGTAAGCAGCCGGCAATCGCGAAACGGCGCCGAACTGTGCGCCGGAGCGCGGCGCCAATTGCACGCTAGCGATGCCTCTGTAGCCTGGCACGCTCAAATACGTTACGGTGCCGGGCTGCAGCGGAGAAAAACCCAAATCTTTGGCGCGCTGCTGCATCACATCCACTGAGGTGATGAAAGCCAGCTCGGTTTCCAAGTTTTCGATCTGCTGCTCCATTTGGGCGCGTTCATCCTGCAGGTCCTGCACTCTGCGTCCGGCTGTGGCCGAGCGCGCACTAACATTTAAATACAAGCCGGCCAGCAGCGCCAAAGACGCCACGGCCGCGGCAAAAAAGCCGATCATTTGCATCTGCCTGCGCCAGGGGGTCTGGCCGTAGGCCTGAATGAGTTTCCTTGAGCGTTTTAGCATTTGAGCGACCCTTCGTCCTCCAAATAGGGGTGCAAAGGGTATGCCACAC
>JBKJWG010000197.1:0-5511 GCA_046716985.1 Anaerolineales bacterium
GTATTGGCTGCGGTCCACAAACACGTGTAGCACTTCGCCATAGGTGTGGATGGCGGCCGTGTGCAGCACGCCGAATTCATCTTTCTCTTGGCGCGGCGCCCAAGCGCTCAGCCCGCCGCGCGAGGTGGTGGCCTTGTAAGCTTCTTCGACATCCTTGACTTGGATAGCGATCACTTTGACGCCGTCGCCGTGGGTCAGGTGATGGCCGGCCATTTCGTGGCTGGGCCCGTAAGGCGCCGAGACCACGAAACGGATCTTGCCCGATTCGAGCACGTACGAAGCGAACTCGCGGTTGCCCGTCTCCAAGCCGGAATAGGCAATCGGCTTGAAACCGAAGCCTCTCCACCACCAATACATTGCCTGCTTGGCATTGCCAACGTAGAAATGAAGATGGTCGATGGCTTGGATCTGCAGGAAATCGCCCTCTTCGGTCATGGGGCGAGTTTCGGTTTTGGGTTTCGATTGTTTCGTTTGCACCATGGGCAATGCCTCCGTTAGATGAGTGTCTTCATTATAGTACTTCGCTAAACGAATAGCCTATTTGGGGCATCCGCGCGGCGAGGAGGGTGCATGTTAAAATCACTCAGCAAGATATGAATACAATCCGCTTCCATCGAATTAGATTAATCGGCTTGGCTGTACTGTCGCTTGTCGCGCTGGCTGCCTGCGGCAGTTCCGCCGCTGAGGACAAGGCGGCCAATAGCCCCTTTTTGATCGTGCCGGTCTTCCAGGTCTTCTACGATTTCCTCGACGGGCAGGCGCGCATGGGTGTGGCGCTCTCGCCAGTCATCGTCGAGGGCAACACCCAAAAGCAATATCTCGAGAACGCGCTGATGGTCTACAACCCCACGCTGCCGCCCAGCCAACAATACAGCTTGGCGCCGCTCGGCACGCAACTTGGCGTGTGGGATGAGCCTCTGGCCGCCGCCGATTTGCCCAATGTGCTCTTCGTGGATGGCTATATCGTTTACGAAGGCTTTGTACCCGCCTACCAACAACTAAACGGCGCTCGCTACGTCGGCAGGCCGCTGACCGGCGTGCGCTACGTCAGTGAGCAAAATCGGGTCGAACAATACTTTGAAAATGTCGGCTTTTACTTGAACCTGGATGATCCTAATTCCGGCGTGCAACTGATCTCGTATGGCCGCCTAGTGTGCGGCGATACCTGCGGCCAGCCGGCCAACAATCCATCGGCCATCATCCAAATCGAATTGCCTTATGGCGAACCTTTCGTCAGCACCATTTCGCGCCTGGGCGATGGCTTCACCGGCGCACGCATCGCCGGGCCTTATCAGCTCACCGACGGCAGCCTCGAAGTCATCTACGAGAACGTGGTGCTATACGCCAACGCGGATGGCTCCGAGCGCGCCGCGCCGCGGCCGATTCTGGCGCTACTTGGCATTGCGCCCGAGCCGCTGGTCACTCGGCTCGATAATCCCAACGTGATGTTCTACGGCATCGATGGCGAATATGGTTACAACGTGCCGCTGGTGTTCAGCGATTACATCGCCCAGCATGGCGGGTTTGAGATCTTCGGCCAGCCGATCGCGGAGCTTGTGCCCCGCGCGGATGGCGGCGCCAGCCAGTGCTATGCCAACGCCTGCCTGCAGTACGTAGGCGGCCAGGTGTTGCCGTTACCTATGGGTGCTGAATACAAAGCGCGCTTCTACGACCAGCCCGCTCCGCAGGTGCAGGCCGCCTTTGATCAGATCCGCATCGAGGTCTGGGAGGAGCATTCCCAGATCTCTTCCGCGCAAGAGCAGATCATTTATGCCAATCTGCACGCCGGCAGCGAACTGCTGGCCGGCTTGCAGCCTTATTTGGAGATCTCGCTGCCGGATGGCGGCACCAGCATTTATCAATTCCCCGCTACCGATGCGGGCGGCCAAACCCAGCTGACCGTGCCGCCTGTGCAAGGGCAGAACGGCACGCTGGTGACATACAAAGTTTGCCTGCAGGGTTTCAATGCGGGTGAAGTGTGTGTCAGCGAGTCGTATATGATCTGGGGCAATCCATAATCGTTGTTCGATAAGAAAGGTAATTAGAAATGGCTAACGAAGAAGTCGTGGTTTTGATGAATAAGTATATGGAAATGAAATCGCAAACCGAGCAATTGGAAGTTGACAAGAAAAAGCTTATAGACGAAGCCATGCCAAAGGATGTGCGGGAAAAAATCGCCGAGATCGAAGAAGAATTCGCGGGAAAAAATGAAAAGGCACAGAAAGATCTGGCGGAACTAGAGGAAGAGATCAAAAACGGGATTGTTTCAGCTCGTGAGACACTCATTGTCAAGGGATTGAAAGCGGAGTTTCACCCCGGACGCGTGACTTGGGACGCGAAAGGTCTCGAAGGAGTTATAAAAAATAACCCTGATATTGCTAAGGTAATTTCCCCTCTCAAGAAACAAGGCAAAGATTACGCTTCGTTCCGGTTTGATAAAGAATAGCGAACTAGAAGCCCGAGATTTATAAGTTCGCCACAATTTGTAATCAGTAAGAAAGAACGGCATAGCCGCTCTTTCTTATTTCTTCTCTAAGACTGCTTTGATCTTTTGTAAGTGGTCGCCGTCTTCCTTTTTCATGATGGCGGCTACCATGGGCAGCATCATTTTTCGCAGGCCACTCGCTTGCAGCTCGCAGATCCACTTCACGCGTGTGCCGCCATCTTCTTCCGTGAAGTAGAAGTGATATTCCACCTTGATGCCCTCGGCCTCAGTGCTGATGCCGAAATGCTTAGGCGGATCGTAAGCGCTGACTTCCAGTTCAGCTTGGTTTTCTTTGCCGTTGACTACGCGGGTCTCCAGGAAGCGAGTGCCGACGGCGATGGGTCCGGGCGTAATTTTCTTGCTCTCTTTGATGTTGTCGATGAATTTCGCGCCGTGCTCCGGGTTGGCGATCATTTCAAAAACTTCCTTGGGTGATTTGCGAATGTGTTTGCTGAATTCAAAACCGTTCATAGCTCTCCTTAGATAATATTACTTTCGCTTGTTGGGTTCCAGGGCGACGTAAGCGTCTGCGTACAGGCGCTGTAATTGTCCATCGATTTCTTTGCAGTGATAGATCTCAAAAGGCGGAGACGCCCGCAAACAATAGGCATCGGTCGGCAGCCACTCGACACCGATGAATGCATAGGTCTTGGCGATCTCTTCCATGCCGCCAAAGTGGCGGCGGGTGACGCACAGGCCGGGCTGCAGCATTCGATAGCCGATGGGGTGGCTGGCCGCCACGCGGCCGCTGACCGGCAGGCAGGCGTCGAAGCGAATCTTGGCTTCGTCAGTGACGTAGGGGTCGTCGTGTGAAATGCCGATGAGCCGCTCTTTGGAATACGGCAAGCGGTGCGCATCAGCGAAATCGAACAAGTCCTGCCAGAGGTCGCTGAAAGCCTGGCCTGGCTGAAGCAATTGGTCGTAGTGGCCATAGTAGCGCTTGAATATCAGATGTTGTTCGGCGACTTTCTCAACGTTGACCGCTTCTTTACGATGATCGAATCGCAGCGTAAGCGGGCTTTCATCACTGAAACCGGCGAAAGTGTAAGTGCCCAGAGCTTCGTCCACGCACAGGCGATATGCCTTGAGCACCACGCGGAAATCCGAAGGGTTCATATCGAACCGGCGGGTAAAGGCGCGGGTGAAAGTCTCGTGGGTCTTGAAGCCAGCCTCCAATGCGATCTGCAACACATTGTCGGGGCTGACCTTGAGGCGATAGACTGCGCGCTCTAAACGCAGGCGGCGTAAATATTCCTTGGGCGCCTCGCCGATCACATGCTGGAAGATGCGATGGAAATGGTACGGAGAGAATCCGGCTAACACAGCGAGTTCGTTGAGCGGCAGCGGCTCATCGAGATGCTCCTCAATATGCACAAGCACAGGCAGCAGACTTTTCTTGTATTTGCTGCTGGTGATGGCACGCATAGGACTTAACACCCGTTCAATATACCGAGAACAGCAGTGGCGTTCTCGACTTTTCTTGCGAATTTAGACAGCAATTTTCTCGGCCATGGCATAAAGAAGGATACCCGCCGCCACCGAAAGGTTTAGCGAAGTAACGCGTCCACGCATGGGCAGGCTGACCACCTGCTCGCAGGCAGCCTGCTGCTTCGCGGTCAAGCCTTCGCGCTCGCTGCCTAAAAGCAGCACACAGGGCGGCTTGAAATCCGCTTTGCGATAATCCAGTTCCGCGTGCGCCGAACTGCCATAGATGTGCACGTTATGCTGCCGCGCCCAGGCAACGAACTCGCTGAACGTAGCTTGCCCGATCGGCTTCCAGAAGTGGGCGCCCATAGCAGCCCGTACCGCGCTGGGATGATAAGCGTCCACGCCGCCGTCCAGCAGCAGCAAGCCGCCCGCGCCGACCGCATCTATCGTGCGCAGCATGCTGCCCAGGTTGCCTGGATCTTGCGGCGCGATGAGCGCGACCGCGAACGAGGAGGGCGCGAGCGTGAAAGAGTCCAGCGATCTAACTTGCTGCCGCGCAACCGCCAGAATGCCTTGCGGATTGTCTTTATCACTTAGGCCGACGAAGATTTCCGGACTTACTTCGTCGAGTTCGATCTTATTTGCTTTCAGCTGATCGATCAGCTTCTTGGCAAAATCTCCCCGCAAAAGCTGCGGCGAATAGAGCGCGTATTCGATCGGCGCGTGGGCTTCCAGCGCTGCGCCGATATGGAACACGCCCTCGACTAGGAATAAACCATTTTCCTCTCGGGCTTTGCGCTGGCGCAGGGAGCGGGCTAGCTTGATTTTAGGGTTTTGGCGGCTATTGATAGAGGCCATTTCTTCATTATAGTTAGGATGCCAGCCTCTTATCCTGATAGGTTTTGCAAGTTTGCCTGGGTTTGAATTAAGCTGATGGCAAATAGCACATCCCGCCTGCCGGGATTCTACGATCTGTCTCTAGCCGAGCGTCGCGCCCAGCTGCAAGCACTCGACATTCTCACCGAGGCGGAATTGGACGCGCTCGCCAGCGGCGGCCTGACTGCCGAAGCGGCGGACCACATGGTCGAGAACGTGGTCGGAACGCACAATCTGCCCTTAGGCATCGGGCTCAACTTTGTAGTTAATGGCCGCGATGTGTTGGTGCCTATGGTGATCGAGGAGCCTTCTGTGGTGGCTGGCGCTTCCTTCATGGCTAAGCTGGCCCGCGCCGCCGGCGGCTTCCGCGCCTCTGCCGATGCACCCGAGATGATCGGCCAGATGCAATTATTGGATGTGAAGGATCTGGACAAGGCCACCATAGCGATCGAGAAAGCCAAATCGGATTTGCTGGCTGAAGTTGGCGAGATCGACCCCGTGCTGCAGAAGTTGGGCGGCGGGCCGCGCGATCTGGAAGTGCGCCGCATCGCACAATCGCCCATTGGACCGTTCCTGGTGGTGCATCTGATCTACGACGTGCGCGACGCCATGGGTGCCAATGCGGACAACACCGCCTGCGAACGCCTGGCGCCGCGCATCGACGCGCTTACTGGCGGCCGCGAGCATTTGCGCATTCTCACCAATTTGGCGGACCGGCGGCG
>JBKJWG010000198.1:0-7052 GCA_046716985.1 Anaerolineales bacterium
CCCAAGCCTGGGCTGCCAGCACCAAACGTGTGCCCACACCTTTGCGGCGCTGCGAAGCGCCCACGACTAAGTCAGTCAGCCAGGCTGCCCCGGGCGCCATGCCGGTTACCAAGCTGGCATACCCAACGGGCTGCTGCCCGTTCTCCGCAACCAGCAAGGCTGCCTGCACCTTCCAATTGCTTTGCAGCGTTTCCTTGGAGCGCGGATAAGTGACCTGCATGGCGCGCGGCAAGCGCGCTTCGCGAAAGCTGGCGCCCATTTTTGGCCTAGCTTGATCCATTTCCATCTGCCACACGTATTCCGTGGAGTAGCCGTGGTCCAAGCCCAGAAGGGCGGCCAGGTCGTCCTCGCTGCCGGCGCGCACGCTGACTTGCAATCGCTCGTCGTTCATCATGGCGCGGGCCCAATGTGCACTGGCACGCGGCAGGGTTCCAATTCCTTGCCATCGCTATCGGTGGCCACTAATTGCAAGACATAGTTACCAACCGGCAAACGCGAGGTATCCCAATTTTCGACCAACACGCCATCGCGCACCACCGCGCGACCGGCTTGAATAGTGAGCCATAGCTCTTCTTCGGCGCGCGCTACCTCAAATTTGTAGAACCCGAAATTGGGGATATCCACCGTGCCGCGCACCTCAACTGAGCCACTGATGGTTTCGCCCGCAGCCGGCTGGCTGATGATCAAACGGTTTGGCACGCAAGCCGCAGGGTTAACGCTGACCGTCGGCAGCGGTGTGGCGGTGGCGAACTCGAGCGTTCCGCCGGCGGCAGGTGTTTGATCAAATGGAGAGGTCAGAGAAAGATCTAGCGTAGGCGTCGCCAGAAGAGCTTGTGCGGGGAGCGTAGCGGCAACAAATGTGACCATAATAAAAATAATGATAGCTAGGACAAGCAGGAAGAAAAGGACAATGGCGGATTGATTGAGACGGCTGCGTGCGCCTTCGCGCTCGAGACCATAGACAGCCAGGCGCAGCTCCTGCCAGGCCAGCCAGAAACGATAAAAATAAAGGATGCCGCCCAAGCCCAGAACGAAATATAAAACTGCTTCATATTGAACAAAGAAACGTAAGACTTCAGCCATGCGTGCACGATTAGGGCAACTTGCGCAGCACCCCACGGATCAATTTGGTCAGCTTAGGCACCAGCACAGGGCCCGCCTCCAGCACCTCTTCATGCGGGTCGCCATTCGCCACGCCGGCTTTATTGCTGATGCCAGAAATGCCCATCACGCGCGTGCCGCCGTGGCGGGCCACAGTGGCCTCTGGGACCGTGGACATGCCCACGGCGTCCACGCCCGCATTCTTGAGGAAACGGAGATCGGCGGGGGTTTCGAAGCTGGGACCGGCTAAGCAGCAATACACGCCTTCGCGCAACTTTATCTTCTCCGCCTTTGCTACCTTGCGCGCCAAGTTTTGCAATTCAAGATCGTAAACCTGGCTCATATCAGGGAAACGCGGGCCGAAAGAATCCAGGTTGGGGCCGCGCAAAGGGTCTTGCCCGGCCATCCCGATGAGATTTAGGTGATCCGTGAGCATCATCAAGTCCCCCGCATCGAAATCAGGGTTCACCCCGCCAGCAGCATTAGTGACGATAAGGATCTCAATACCGAGCTTTTGCATTACCCGCACCGGCAAGCCAAGGCGCGGCATGTCGTAGCCTTCGTAGTAATGCGTGCGCCCTTGCATCACGGCAACGGACTGGCCTTCTAAATCGCCCAGCACCAGACGGCCAAGGTGACCCTGAACGCCGGAAACCGGCCAGCCGGGAATCTCAGCGAAGGGAATGTAATCGGCGTCTTCGACCGCCTCGGCTAACGGACCCAAGCCGGAACCCAAAATGAGCCCGACCTTTGGTTTGTGTTTGCTGAGCTTCTGTACTTTTTGGGCTGCTTTTTCGATGTCGTCTATGGTGAGGAAATCACCCATGCATGGCTCCAAATTATTAAGATGATCAAACTAAGGAATAACGAAGACGATTATATCATCTGGACTTTTTTAGCACTTCATGCTTCTAGTCCTTAAAGATCTTGTTGAAGGCGGCTAAGGTTTTTTCCACGGCCTGGTCGTCTATCCAATAATGCGTCACGGCGCGGAAGCCCCATGACCCGCCATGCCCGACGCGGATGCCGCCCTTGTTAAGCTGATCCATCATTTTGTCGGGATTCACTTTCGATTTCTGCGAAAGCTGGAAGCGAATAATGTTCGTGTACGTCTGCGGCACATCCAGATCTGTGATCTCACGTAACCCAGCCGCGAGCCGCTTGGCGCGCAGGTGATCTTCTGCCAGGCGATCGACCATTTTCTCCAGCGAAATGATGCCGGCGGCGGCCAGTATGCCGGCCTGGCGCATGCCGCCACCAAGCTGCTTGCGCACGCGCAGCGCCTTGGCGATAAATTCTTTCGAGCCAACTAGAACCGAGCCGACTGGGGCGCACAAGCCTTTGCTGAGACAGAAGGTAATTGAATCGGCTGGAGCGACCAACTTATCAACCGGAATGCCTAAAGCAACCGAGGCGTTAAAAATACGTGCCCCATCGATATGTAAGGCTAGATGATTTTTGTGAGCCAGATCCCCTACCGAGCGAATATATTCTGCGCTCAGCGGCACGCCATTGCAACGATTGTGTGTGTTCTCCAGCGAGACCAAACGCGAGATCGGGTAGTGCACGTCGTCTTCGCGAATAGCGGCTTGAATATCCTCGAGCTTCATGGTGCCATCAGGCTGATTGGCCAGGCTGCGCGGCTGCACACCGCCGAGAGCCGAAATGCTGGCCGCCTCGTAGAGATATGGATGCGAAAGATCGCCGAGAATAATTTCGTCGCCGCGCTGGCAATGGGCAAGGATGGCGGCGAGGTTACCCATGGCACCCGAAGGCACGAACAGGCCGGCCTCTTTGCCAAAGCGCGCAGCCGCCATTTCTTGCAATTTATTGATCGTGGGGTCTTCGCCGTAAACGTCGTCACCCACTTCGGCGCGCGCCATGGCTGCGCGCATTTCGGGCGTAGGCCAGGTGACAGTATCGGAGCGCAGATCGATCACATTCATGCCAATAATCCTAATCCACTTCTTCGACCAAGCGCGTGTGCAAGCTATCCAGCACCTGCTGCAGATCAGCAGGAAGCGCAGCCTCGAAATAACGCATCTTGGTTTCACTCGGCAAACGCAGACCCAGGCGAGCGGCGTGCAAAAATTGGCGCGTCAGCGGCAAGCTGGGAGAGCGGCGGCCATAGACGCGGTCGCCAACCACTGGGCAGCCGATGAAGGCCAAGTGCACGCGGATCTGATGCGTGCGGCCGGTGTGCGGGTTCACCTCAAGCAATGTGTGCTGGGCGAATTCTTCAAGGATGCGGTATTCGCTGACCGCGGCGCGGCCTTTGGCAGCCCGCACTACAGCCATGCGTTTGCGCTCACGCGGGTCGCGGCCGATGGGCGCTTCGATGCGGCCGTTCGGCGTCGACGGGCGGCCATCCACCAAGGCGATATAGCTTTTATCAATTTCGCGTTTTTGGAATTGTTCCTGCAGATCGCGCTGTGCGCGCTCGTTCTTGGCGAGGATGATCAGGCCCGATGTATCTTTGTCGAGGCGATGCACAACGCCTGGGCGCAATTCGCCGCCTACACCTTCGATCTCAGGCGCATGACCCAGAGCAGCATGGACAAGCGTGCCGCGCGCATGCCCAGCGGCCGGATGAACCACCATACCGGCCGGCTTGTTGACCATAATGACATCTTGATTTTCGAAAATAATATCGAGTTTTATATTTTCGGGGACCAGATCAGTGGCTTCGGCGGGCGGCACGCGCACCTCAATGACCGCGCCGGCCTCCAATAGCTGGCCGCTTTTGGCAGCGGGTTTGCCGTTCACCAGCACTTGCCCCAACCTGATCAGTCCTTGCAGCCTGGCGCGCGAATGCTGCGGCAGCTGGGCAACTAAAAATTTATCCAAACGCTGCGGCAGATCACTTTCCACGCGCAGCGTATGGAGCGTTTCAGTCGCGGCTGGGCCACTCATCTTTAATAGGAACTTGCGCAACTGGCTGTGGTTCTTCTCCGCCACCACCCAACCATACATCGAGCAAGAGGATCAGGACCCCCAAGGTAATACTGGAATCGGCCACATTGAAAACAGGGAAATTGCCGACCGCGACGAAATCGGTCACGTAGCCATGCTGCAAACGGTCGACCAGATTGCCGATGGCGCCGCCAAGTTGCAAGCCCATGGCCAAGCGCAGGGCCCAATCGCCGCGGCCGATGCGCGGAAAGTAGTAAATGATCATCAGCGCCACCACGACCGCCAAGACGGTAAAGATGCCGCCACCTTGTTGAAAGAGCCCGAAGGCCGCCCCGCTGTTGCGCCAGTTCAGGATGCGTGCGTAGCCCGTCATCCAGTCCCAGGGGATGAAACTTTCGCCAAAGGCGAGGTGTTCGCGCACCCAATTTTTGGTCCACTGATCGAAGAAAACGATCAACCCGGCAATGGTTACCAGAAAAAGATAGCCGGTTAAAAAAGCGCCTCGGGGTTCTTTTTTACTTCCAGCCAGTTCAGTTGATTCCATTCGACCTCGATTCGGCGCTATTCTACCTTTTCAGTCTGGCCCGCCCAATTGGGCGAATACTTCGCCGGCGCGCTGGTTGCGCGGCATGGCCGTGAGCCGAGCGGCCATCTCCTGCGCGGTGACCCATTCGGGCAACTCGAAGCGAGGGAACTCGCTTTCGATGAAATTAAAACGATAATCGCCTAATTCCATTAGGCGGGTCAGGCAAGCTAAAGCTCTGTCGATCACGGGCGGCAAATACTCGAAGGACAGCGCGGGAAGCGGCTGCGAGAGGCCGCGCAACACATCGAGTTCATAGCCTTCCACGTCGATCTTGCATAAGACCGGCAGCCCGTAGTTAGCGATCAGCGCGTCCAGCGTAGTTATTTCGATTTCGGCGCGGTCATCCCATTCGGTGCCGGCGAAGCCAGAGCTTCTGCCCACTTCGGCGGCCCATTCGGGCGATAGTGTGGAGACGGCCGGATTGCTGGTGCTGATCAGCATTTGGCTGGGGCCGGCCGCCGCACCCAAGGCCAGCGGCAAGATAGTTAGATGCTTGCCCCGCCCATACAGGCGCTGGAGCGTGCGAGCCAGCAAAGGTTGCGGCTCAATGGCCACGACCTTTGCGCCGATCCCGAGCAGGGCCATCGTGCGGTTGCCTACATGCGCGCCGACGTCGAAGCACAAATCGCCGGGCGAAACGAATTGGCGATAAAAGCGGCGCCAGGCATGCGCCCGCCCGGGGATGGCGTAGTAAATGAGCAACGAGCGCGCCAATCCGGCGAGCGCGGCAAGGCTGGGCTTCTTATTCAAATAGGATGAGCTAGCTCTTGGCAGATGGTAAGCGCTGCAGATCCATCCACAAGAAAACGATCAGCAGCACCTCAACAGCTTTGGTTACATAGCCTATTAAAGTGTACGGATCTGCGATAACTATCCAGGCAACAATGGTGGTTAAAGCGAAAGCCATGAAGGCGTAGTGCACCAGGCGTTCCTGGCCGGGTGGAAACTTAAATAGCAGCGCTCCCAGCAGGGCGAAGTAACCAAGTCCGTTCAGAAGAAAAGGAATTTGTAGGCCGCCCAGGTTTAAATAAACCAAGTGTACGAGTGCAGTGAAGAGGGTCAGAATGATGATCATAAAACGAGTGGAAGATGCGCTCATGAATGCCTCCGGAAAGAGTGTGCGCGGGACGATGCATAATTATACGCAGAAAGAAATTTGCGGGCGCGGGCCATGCTCATTTGCCAGGTCGGGTGTCGTTGATAACTGCGGCTGGCTGCGTGCCCCAGGTTAGCCAGCAAGCCGCGATCCTGATGTAGTCGCTTCAGATATGTAGCCAGTCGTACCGCATCGTCAACGGGGATCAGGAAGCCATTCTCGCCCTGCGTGATGAGTTCGCGAGCCGCGCCGGCCTGCGTGCCGATCGCAGGTAGCCCGAAGCCCATGCCTTCAAGGAACGCGATGCCATAGCCTTCATAAGATGATGGCACCACCAACACATGGCTATTGCGAAGCTGGGCGGCTAAACGTTTTTCCTGCAAATGACCGGCAAAGTTAATATGATCTTGCAAACCTAATTTTTGTGCTTGTTTCTTCAAACTGGTAGCATAACTTGGTTCCACATTGGCACCGCCCGCCAAGCTGGCTTTGATCGTTCCCAAGGGCAGCCGTGCCATTGCATCGATCAACAAATGCGGCGCCTTGCGCCGAATTAAGCTGCCGAGGAAGATCACGTGCAGCGGGCCGGGCTGCTTGGCCCGCGCGCGGATCCGGGCCGTCGAGATGCGCGGGCGCAGGCGGTCACCCGCAGGGTGCGCGACAACGGAAGGTTTGCGCGTGCCAGAGACACTTTCGACAACTTTCTTGGTCGTAGCGCTATTGAAAATAAATGCATCTACACTACGCAGATATCGCTTTTCAACCAATCGATAAAATGCGTTGAGCAGTGGTGGATGCTGCTCGCTACTGCGCAAGTGATGGACGATCGAAATGATATGGGTGTTGGCTTTTTCTTTGAGGCGTTTGTTCAGTAAAAAAAGTGAGGGATGATTAAGTTCATCTTCCAACAGAATATCGAAGTTTGATCTGCTTAGCCTTTTTAATAATTGGCTTGAAAAGTTATCGCTCAGTTGGCTTACATAATTCCGCCACGGTAAGGAAATGATCTGCACTTGGTGGCCATGCTTGCGCAGGTCCTCTACCAGCTTGCGGTCATAAAGATAGCCGCCAGAAGTCTGGCTGAGACGGCCATAGATGATCAGCCCAATGCGCACTCAAAGTTCCAGGCGATAGCTGGCCCAGGCGCTCTCGTTCTCCCACACCTGCACGCTGAGCGCGGCAAGATTAGTTCGGCCGAGTCGCTGAGACAGGTCTTGCGCCAAGATGCGCGCAAAATGCTCGAGCGAAGGGTTGAGCCCTGCGAAGGCGGGCAACTCGTTCAGGTCAGCGCCCATGTAGGTTTGCACCGCTTCCTCGAGATTGCGTTCAACGTCCACCAGATCGACCAAGTAACCA
>JBKJWG010000199.1:0-9316 GCA_046716985.1 Anaerolineales bacterium
GCGATCGCCACGCGCTGCTTCTCGCCCCCGCTGAGCTGCCCGGGCAGCCGCCCGGCGTAATCGGCTGGCAGGCGCACTGCGGTCAGCAATTCGGGTATGCGCTGGTTCGCTTCATTGACGCTCATGCCGCGCAAATTAATTAATGGGCGGCTTAACGACTCGCCCACTGTCAAATAAGGATTGAGCGCTTCCTCAGGATCTTGAAAGACCATTTGCAAGTGCGCCAGCATCTCTCGGCTGCGCTCGCCCAGGCGCGACGGCAATTGCTTGTCTAGCAATTCCACTTTGCCCGCTTGCGGCTCCGCTAGCCCAATGATGGCACGCGCCAGACTGCTCTTGCCGCTGCCGCTTTCGCCCACGATCCCAATCGTCTGCCCGCCCGCGGCCGCCAGGCTAACGCCGCGCACGGCTTGCACACCTGCCCGCGGCTGGCGGGACACGATCTGCGCCAGCGAGCGCGGCAATGGATAAGAAACTTGCAAGTCTTCAACTTTCAGCACAGGTTCGCTTTTTTGCTTGACGACCTTTGGCGCTTTCACCGCTTCGCGGCGGGCGCTAATTTCGCCAGCCATGATCTCTGGCCAGCGGTGGCAGCGCACGCTACGCTCCGCCGTTGGCACGTCCAGCGTCGGGCGCTTTTGCCAGCAGATCTCGATCGCCAGCGGGCAGCGCGGCGCGTAGACGCACGCGTCCGGCAGCTCGCCGAGGGCAGGAATTTGGCCTTCGATGCCGCGCAGTGGATTGACATCCTTACGCTGGCCGAGGCGGGGCACGCTATCCAGCAGTCCGCGCGTATACGGATGCAGCGGCTGCCGGAAAATATCCTTGGTCGGCGCCTCCTCAGCCAGTTCGCCGGCATACATCACGGCCACGCTGTCGCTCAAGGTGGCCACCACGCCGAGGTTATGCGTAACGTATAGCAGCGAGGTGCCCAGCATGAGGCTAGCTTCGCGCAAAAGATCGAGCACAGAGGCTTCCGTGGTCACGTCCAAGGCGGTAGTGGGTTCGTCCAGCACAAGTAATTTTGGCTTGCCGCTCAGCGCCAAGGTGATCATCACGCGTTGCTGCATGCCGCCGCTGAGTTCGTGCGGATATTGGCGCGCCACCCGTTCCGGGTCAGCGATGCGCATGAGCTGCAATAATTGCGTTGCCTGGGCACTTGCTTCGCTTGCCCCGGCGCCATACAGGCGCAGCGCCTCAGCGACCTGCTCGCCGACCCGCATGGATGGGTTGAGTGCGGTGGCCGGGTTCTGCGGAACGAAGGCGATCTCACGGCCCCACACTGCCTGCATTTCTTCTTGAGAGAGCGCGGTTAGATCGCGGCCGTTGAATTCAATGCGCCCGCTCTTGATAAAGCCGTTACCTGGCAAATAACGCATGATCGCCAGCGCCAGCGTCGATTTGCCCGAGCCGCTCTCTCCTACCAGCCCATAAGTCTGCCCGGGCGCGATGCTCAAACTGACGTCGCGCACCGCGTCTAACACGCGGCCGCCGACGCGATAAGAAACGGTCAGCCCTTCAACGCGCAGGATTGCTTCGGACTTTGCCATACTAAATGTCCACTTGGACCTGGAAGGCTTGTTTCAAGCCATCCGCCAGGAGGTTGACCGAGATCACCAAAAGCGAAATGGCGCCCGCCGGGAAATACAGCGCCCAAGGCGTTTGCGAAACGGAGTCGCGTGCTTCGTTCACCATCAGCCCCCAATCGGGACTGGGCGGCTGCACGCCGACGCCTAGGAAACCCAGCGATGACGCCAGGAAGATAGCGTACGAGAAGCGCAACGCAGCTTCCACCGCCAGCGCCGGCAACACCGCCGGCAAGATCTCACGGAATAGGATGCGCGCAGAAGATTCGCCTTGCACGCGCGCGGCTTCAATATAGCTGCGCGTCTTTACCGACAAGACCACGCTGCGCACCACGCGCGCCACGATGGGGATGTAGACCACAATGACCACCAGCAGCACGCTATTTCGCGAAGGACCCAGCGTGCCGAGCAGCAGCAATGCCAGCAACAGCGCGGGGAGCGCCAGCAAACTGTCGAAGAAGCGCATCAGCAATTCGTCGAACCAGCCGCCGCGGTAACCGCTGAGCAGCCCGAGGCTGGTGCCCAGCACCACCGCCAGCAGCGTGCCGGTGCCGGCCAACGCGAAAATATCGCGTGTGCCCAGCACCACACGGCTGAAAACATCGCGCCCCAAGTGATCGGCGCCGAACCAGTGCGCGGCCGAGGGCGCCTGGCGCGCATCCGCCGTGATCTGCTCGTTCTCGCCATACGGCGCAAGCAGCGAGCCAAAAATTGCGATGAAAAGGAAAAAAAGAAACAAGGCCGTGCCCAGCGCGTGCGCCGGGTGCCGAAACAATATTCCTAACTGAGACAAGAAGCGCTGCCCCCGCATGGGGGCAGCGCTTTTGATGCTTATTTTTGCTTCCAGACCAGCCGACAAGATTACTTAAAGGAGATCGTGTGCAAGTCTGTGCGGCCAGCGAAGGCTTCGAGTTGGAAGCCGAGCAGCTGATCGCTGAAGGCGGCGAACTGCGGGAAGTAGTAGGGGATGATCACCGGCCCGCGCTCGGCCAGCAATTGTTGGATCTGCGCGTAAGCTAGCACGCGCGCGTTCTCATCCAAAGTCGTGCCGGCGGTTTCGGCCAATGCGTCGAACTCCGCGTCCGAGAAGTGCGATTCATTCCACACCGCGCCGGTCACCAGCATCGTGTCCAGATAGAACTGCGGGTAAGGGCGCGAGCCCCAGCCAGTGATGCCCAGGTCAACTTCGAGCCAGCCGTTGTCGCCGTAGTACACATCTTCGGGCTCAACCCTGATCTCCAGATTGATACCAGCAGCGGCCCACTGATCTTTCAAAACGGCAGCCAGATCCGGGCGGCCACCCGTGTTGGGAACGTGAATGGTCAGGTCGAGACCATCGGGATATCCGGCTTCCGCCAGCAAAGCCCGCGCCGCGTCCACATCTCGCGCCGGCGGGTTCACGCCCGCGTCGTGATAGTTGGTATAGAGCGGACCGATCGGGCTGTCGTTGCCGACCGCGCCGTAACCTTGTTGCACCAATTCCAAAATCGCCTCGCGATCGGTGGCCAACTTCATCGCCTGGATCACGCGCGGGTCATTACCCGGCGCACGATCCGAGCGCAAACGGATCAGATCAAAACCGTTGGTGGGAATATCGATGGTAGTGATGCCATCCACACCCTTCAAGCTCTCGAACAAGGGTGTGCTCATGCGCAGCACCAAGTCCACTTGGCCGCCGCGCAAGGCGTCTACCGCTGCGCTCTCGTCGGCGAAGAAGATAATCTCGACATGATCCACGCCGGGCTGCCCGTCGATGAAGTAGTCGGGGTTAGCGACCAGGATGATGCGATCTTCGGGGCTGTAACTTTCCACCGTGAAGGGGCCGCTGCCATTGAAGTCGGTCGCATCGGTTGTGCCGTTTTTGATCACCAGCGCATGGTTATCGCTTAGGTCATAAAAGAAGAAAGGATTCGTACCGGTCAACGTAAAAGTAACTTCCAGATCGCCGCTGGCTTCGATGTTAGCAATGTTGGTGTACAAGCTTGAGGTTGCGTAGCCGGCTTCGGCGTCGCGTAAGCGGTCGAAGGTGTAAACCACGTCAGCCGCCGTCAGCGGACTGCCGTCGTGGAAGGTGACGCCTTCCGCCAGCGTGAAGATATAGGTCAACCCATCATCGCTCACCGACCAGTCGGTCGCCAGGCGGCCGGTGGGTTCATTGCTCACCGGGTCGATGTCTACCAGATAGTCATATACGCTGTTGGCTACCAGGACTTCGGAGTCCGAGGAGATCAGCGCCGGGTCGGTCTGCACCATAGGTTGGATAGCCACGCGCAAAGTACCAGCAGGCCCAACGAGGCCGCCGCCGGTTTCTGCGGTCGGCGCGTTGGATGTAGGCGCCGCGGGGGCGCAGGCTGCCAGCAGCAGCGTCAAGACAAAGACGGCCGGCAGCAACCGGCTTAAAAGAGATGAAGAAGATCTATTCATGATGCCTTGCTCCTTTTGTGGTTTTGGAACGAAACTTGGGATGTAGTGTGAAACGGCCCAGGCTATCCCCCTCTTTGCGGCGGCACTCCGGGCACAGGCCCATGAAAACGTAGTGCTCCCCGAGCACCAGAAAACCATATTGCTTATCGAGTTCTTTGAATAATTTACGCACGGTGGCATCTTCCACTTTGGTGTCGCCCCAGCATTTGTGGCAGATCAAATGATGGTGGCCGTCTTCGCTGGCGACTTCGTAGACCTTGCCGCCCGCCAGCTCGTTGCCATGAATTAGGCGATAGCGGCTGAAGGTTTCCAGGTTGCGATAGACGGTGGCGGCGCTGATGCTGGGAGTGATGGCGCGCACTTCGGCCAGGATCTCGTCGAAGGTGGCGTGCTCACCGCGCCGCGCGATGGCCTGCAAGATGAGCTCGCGCTGCGGCGTCAGCCGAAAGCCTAGTTTGCGGATGCGCCGTTCGACGCGCGGGTTGACGGTGGATAAGCTCATTGTTGCGATTTTTGGTTATTGAGAAAATTCGCAACAACAATATTACACCCAATTTTGGCAGCGAGTCAATATTGCTCTTGACAGCCATTTGGCTTTTGGTTATATTTCTTGAAATAAGATAAAGTCTATGTATATAGTAGTAATTCAACTAGAGCCCTTGCGCTCCCCTTTCGAGGAAAAAGGAAACTAAGAAGGTCGTTTTTATAGACACAACCTTATAGCCCCAGGCATGTAATAACGAAGCTGTCTTTCGTTAACGTGGTGAACCTGAGACCACCAGAAGGAAAGTGGCACCTGGGCGGGATAAGTTTCCAGCGGCGGAAATAGGATATGCTGGCTAAGCCAGCGACATTTAACAAGGAGTTGAAAATGAACCTAAGCAAATTGACGATTGGCTTTGTTTTGCTCATCAGCGTCCTGGTGAGCGCCTGCGGCGGCGCACCCGCCGCCAACGGCGCCGAGACGGTCACCCTTTCGACATCCGGCGCCTTCGCCATTTACCCGCTGATGCAGCGCTTCGCAGAGGAATACAGCGCGTTGCACCCAGAGGTAAGCTTCGACATCACCGCCGGCGGGGCTCGCAAGGGCATCTCCGATGTGCTGGCTGGCGCCACCGACTTCGGCATGGTCTCGCGTGATCTGAGGCAGGAGGAGACTGACCAGGGCGCGGTCGGCTTAGCCGTGGCCCGCGACGCGGTCTTCGTCGTAATCAACGCCAACAATCCCTACCTGCAACAAATTCTGGCCAAGGGTCTCACCCCCGAAGCGCTTGGCAAGCTTTACATCACTCAGGAATTCACCACTTGGGGCGATCTGCTCGGTGATCCCTCGATCACCGACGCGGTCAACCTCTACACCCGTTCCGACGCAGCCGGCGCGGCCGACATGATCGCCAAGTTCTACGGCGGCTCCACGCAGGATGACCTGCACGGCATCGGCGTGGATGGCGACCCTGGCTTATTAAACGCGGTGCTCAATGACCCACTCGGCATCGGCTACAACAACCTGGGCTTCGTTTACGACTTCTCCACCGGCGTGCCGCTACAGGGCGTCGTTATCGCCCCAATGGATATCAACGCCAACGGTGCCATCGAAGAACACGAGTTCCTTGAGACGCGTGATGAGGCAGTCGCAGCGATCCTTAGCGGCGATTACCCCTCGCCGCCAGCGCGCTTGCTTTACGTCGTCACCAACGGCGTGCCAACTGGTGCTACACTTGAATTCCTGCGCTGGATCTTGAGCGACGGACAGGCCTTTGTGAACGAAGCAGGCTACGTCTTGCTCACCGACGCGGAACTCGCTACCGAAGTAGCCAAACTCCCATAAAGAAATTTCAACTATGACGCGCTTGCGTAAGACGGACGAACAAAAAAGCAAAACGCAGGCACGCCGGATCAGGCAAGATCGGCTGGCTGCCAGGAATTATCGTCTGGCAGCCAGTTTGCCTTTGTTCCTTCTACTAATGATGATCCTGGGCTTCTATCTACGTACGCGTCCCATCTTGCTGCAAAACGATATTGTGCAACTGTTAACCAGTACGGTGTGGAAACCCTCAGAGGGCCAGTTCGGGCTGCTCACTTTTATCAGCGGAACACTGTGGGTTACCTCGCTGGCTTTGATCATGTCTGTGCCCCTTTGTATTCTTACTTCTCTTTATCTTGTTGAATACGCCAAACGCCGCACGCTGGGAGCTGTGCTGCCCGCCATCGACTTGCTGGCGGGCATCCCATCCGTGGTTTATGGTGTGTGGGGCTTGCTGGTAATCGTGCCGATCATCCCCACCATCTCCACCTTTCTATCGACTCTGTTCAGCGGTGTGCCCATTTTCGCTGACACAAATCCGACCGGCTATTCCGTGCTCTCCGGCGGTATCGTCCTTGCCGTCATGATCGCGCCACTGATCATTTCCATTTCGGTTGAGGTTTTGCGCGCCATCCCCGATGGCTTGCGCCAGGCCTCTTTCTCTCTGGGCTCCACGCGCTGGCAAACAGTGCGCCGCGTAGTGATACCGCGCGCCCTGCCCGGCATGATCGCGGCAGTGGTCATGGGACTCTCGCGCGCTTTCGGCGAGACCCTGGCGGTGATGATGGTCGTGGGCAACACGGTCCAGATCCCGCGCTCGATCTTCGACGCCGGTTATCCGCTCACCGCGTTGATCGCCAACAACTATGGCGAAATGATGTCGATCCCACTTTACGATTCTGCTCTGATGGGCGCGGCCCTGCTTTTGCTTGCCATCGTGTTGACATTCAATATGGGCGCCGCGCTCGTCTTAGTGCGCGCCAATCGCCGAGCCCAAATATGAAAAAACGCTGGACGCTGGCACACATCGAAGACCTCATCATGCGCATTTTAATGGTGCTCTCCACCAGCGCGCTGGTGCTGATCTTGGCAGGCATCTTGATCGCTATATTCATTAAGGGTTTGCCCGCTTTGAACGTTGATCTGATCACCAAAACACCGCAAGGCGGTTTCTTTTTGGGCGGTGAAGGCGGCGTGCTAAATGCCATCGTCGGTTCGTTGCTCCTGGCTTTTGGCGGAACAGTGTTGGCGTTTCTTATCAGCCTGCCCATCGCGTTTGGCATCAACGTGTACGCAAGTGGCACGCGACTGGCGTCCTTCTTCCGCCTCACCCTCGACGTGCTATGGGGTATTCCTTCTCTTGTCTACGGCGCTTTTGGATTCACCATCATGATCGCGCTTGGTCTGCGCGCTTCGCTCGGCGCCGGCATTCTCGTCCTCACCTTGCTGGAGATCCCGATCATGGTGCGCGCTATGGATGAAGTCATGCGCCTGGTGCCCGTGGACCTGACCTTCGCGGCTCTCGGCGTGGGCGCCACCAGACTCGAAGCCGCCCGCAGCGTACTGGTGCGCCAAACTCTGCCGAGTATTGTTACCGCTATTCTGCTGGCCTTCGGCCGCGG
Source organism: Anaerolineales bacterium (assembly GCA_046716985.1). Lineage (GTDB taxonomy): Bacteria > Chloroflexota > Anaerolineae > Anaerolineales > UBA11579 > JAMCZK01. The sequence continues at coordinate 7,437 of JBKJWG010000199.1, forward strand.
CATCGGAGATGCCGCTTCCGTGCTCTTCACCGCCGGCTTCAGCGATCGGATCCCGACTTCGTTGTTTCACGCGGCCGCCTCATTGCCGCTGGCGGTCTTCTTTCAATTAGGCTCGCCCTTTCCCGAAGTGCGCGCCCGCGGTTATGCCTCCGCGCTTATACTCACTTTGCTGATCCTGCTGATCAGCATCGTTTCGCGCTTGCTGGCCCGCCAGCTTAGCCGCAACGTTATCAAGTAAAGGTGCCCAGTTGGATACTCATATCAAGATTCGCAATCTCAATGTTTCCTATAAAAAGGTGCAGGCCCTCAAGGATGTTAACTTAGACATTCCGCGCAAGCAGATCACCGCCATCATCGGCCCTTCCGGCTGCGGAAAATCTACTTTGCTCAAGTGCCTCAATCGTTTTCACGATCTCACCGACGACGCGGTCGTCAGCGGCCAAGTTGAATTAGATGGCATCGACCTCTACGCGCCCGAAGTCGAGGTCACCGAAGTGCGCACCAAAGTGGGCCTTATCGCCCAGCGGCCCTTCCCGCTGCCCATGTCTATATTCGATAATGTCGCTTACGGTTTGCGCATCCATCGCTTGAGCCGCGGCCGCGAAACGCGTAAGCTGGTGCAGCACTATCTGGAGATCGCCGGTCTGTGGGACGAAGTCAAGGGCCGCCTCAAAGCGCCCGCTCGCGACTTGTCCATCGGCCAGCAGCAGCGCCTTTGCCTAGCGCGCGGCCTGGCCGTGGAGCCCGAAGTGATCCTGGGCGACGAGCCGACCTCATCCCTCGATCCCATCTCGGCTAAATTCATTGAGACGCGTTTCGAAGAGCTGAAGAAGGATTACACCATCGTGCTGGTCACGCATGTGCTTCGCCAGGCTCGCCATCTCGCCGATTACGTCATCTTCATGTACCTGGGCGAAGTGGTGGAAGCCGGCCCGGCGAAAAAAGTTTTCGCCAGTCCAAAACACGAACGCACGAAAGCCTACCTGCAAGGAGAGATCTACTAACCATGGGCAGCCCACACTCAAAAGAAAACATCCTCAAGCGCCAGGCTCGTTTGGCCAGCTTGCTTAAAGACGATGGCCTGGATGCATTGGCGCTCAACGCTGGCCCCAGCCAGACCTATTTCAGCGGCTTGCATTTCCATCTTATGGAGCGGCCCGTTGTGCTGCTTGTAGCACCGGGACAAGCTCCAGTCCTAGTCCTGCCCGGATTTGAAAGGGGCAAGACCGACGACTTGGGCTATGAGTTGCGCACAGTTACTTACGGCGAAGACCCCGCTCAGTGGCAACAAGCGTTCGATCAGGCCGCCAAAGTGCTGGGCGGCGCCAAGCGCATCGGCACCGAAGGCTTGCGCCTGCGTTTCATGGAATTAGCTTATCTGCAGGGCGCCTTTCCCGGGGCTGAATTCGAAGCGGCCGAAGAGCTGCTAGCGCAGATGCGCATGCACAAAGACGCCGATGAGGTGGCCGCCATGCAGCGCGCCACCGAGATCGCCGAGGCCGCGTTGAATGACACGTTGCAGCGCGTAAAGATCGGCATGACAGAAAAGCAAATTGCCGGCGAACTGATCCAGCAGCTCTATGCTCACGGCAGCGACCCCGAGTTGCCCTTCGCCCCCATTGTGGCCACCGGCGCCAACAGCGCCAACCCGCACGCTACGGTCAGCGACCGCAAAGTGCAGAAAGGCGACCTGCTGCTCTTCGATTGGGGCGCCTCATACGACGGCTACCTCTCGGACCTCACGCGCACTTTCGCAATCGGCGAGGTGAGCGAAGAGTTCAAGCGGATTTATGAAGTCGTAAAACTCGCCAATCAGGCTGGCCGCGAGGCGGGCAAACCCGGCGCCCCCTGCTCCGCAGTAGATGATGCTGCCCGCGAGG
>JBKJWG010000200.1:0-5899 GCA_046716985.1 Anaerolineales bacterium
GAGCAACCTCGCGACCGTCAATTTTCGTTGGTGACGACAAGCGCTTGGATCTTTCCGTCTACAGCCCCCCGCCCAAACCGCTGCGCGATGGCCTTTGCCGCGATGTCGGTGGCTTCGCCGAGCCGCGAAGAGTCACGCGCTTCGATCTCGTTGCGTAGGGGTGTGCCCTGGCAATAGGCGATTGCAGGCAAACGGGGCGATTGTGCTCGGCTGCGCGCTGCAACCATCGCGATCTGGGCTGACTTCTTGAACCCGCCATTTGCAAGATCTCGCTCGATAGTCGGGCGGTCATGGTAGCCGTGAGGCGCACGGGCCAAGAAGCGCGGCGGATCTTTGGGAAACATGGATTCGAGTGCGGTCGTCACAGTGTCCGCGAATTCGTTTTCTATGATCCGGTCCCACACGTTGAAAATGAGAACGCCTCCTGGTCTGAGCACTCGACGCGCTTCTGAAAAGGCCTGGGCCTTGTCAGAAAAGAACATGACTCCAAACTGGCACACAACGGCGTCAAACTCTCCATCTCGGAAAGGCAAGTCCATAGCGTCTGCTTGACGCCATTCGACAGTGCGCTTTGTTCCCATCGCACGGGCATGGTCGAGCATCGCCTGACTTAGATCCGTTGCGACGATGGAGATACTTTCGCTTAGTACGGATGCCAAAGCACGAGTCACTACACCGGTTCCGGCAGCAATTTCGAGTACGGCAGAAGGAGTTCTCGAGCTTAGCCTATTCACCAAGTCCGCAGCATAGGGTTCAAAGATCAGCGGCACCAGATACGTGTCGTAGAGCTCCGGAATTGAGCCAGCAAAGACTTTATCGGTATCGGACATCGTAATTACCCATGGTAATTCTACTGTGCTCTAACGATTGACAATGCGGCATACCGCTGTCAGAAATACCAAAAATTTGCAGATTAGGCAATGATGTTTAGTGGGCCCGCAAGGATTCGAACCTTGAACCAAGCGGTTATGAGCCGCCTGCTCTACCCTTGAGCTACGGGCCCTACGCACGGCAAAAGCTGCCGTACTTGTGGAGTACGCTACTCGGCTGGCGCCGAGTCACGTAACTCCAACTCGTCGTGCTAAAACAACAGTAGCCAGTAATGATACTACTGGCTACTGAACTACTGCAAGAATATTCTCTGTCTATTGACCCGTGATCAAATCCTCAGCTGTTTGCAGCGCCACGTCATCCTCGCTGAACACGGTGGTTTCGTCAACAGGAACGACGATCGTCGGCGGCACGCCGACTCCTTCCAGGAAGATCGAGCCATCCGGTAACGTGAAGCGGCCGGTGGGAAATTGCATGACGAAACCTTCAGGCAGAATGAACTGGCCGCGGGCCACTTCGCCCTCGGTGCCCGAGGTCGGCGTCTCGCCGACCACGATCATGCCCGGCACCTGGCTGAAGCCGTAAGCTTCCAGCTCGCAGGCGCTGAAGCAAGCCTGGCCCACCAGCATCACCATCGTGTCGAAACGATACTGCGCCTGATAGGGCAGCACAACGTCGGGCAAGCCTTCCGGTTCGAATTGGCCGCTGGCCTCGCTGTAGTATTCGAGCTGACCCATCGGGATCTCATTCTCGGTCAGGAAGCCGGCCAAGCCAAGGTTCGCCCCGCCGGTGTTGTAGCGCAAGTCGATGATGATGCCAGGCACCTGGTACGCCTCGAAGGTCTGCAAAGCGCGCTCGAAGAGTTTGATGATGAGCCCGAGATCATCGTAGTTCGAGTTGACCACCACATAGCCTACACCAGAGTCCAAGATCTTGAACTCGACCGGCAGCATGGGATCCTGGTTAGCGTTATGGAAGATCGAGGACTGCGAATGCGACTCGGTCTCTTGGATGGCGGTTAGGGTTACAGTTTTCTTGGTCCCACCCGGGTTTGCATAAGTAAACTCTGCCTCATCGGCGCCGCCGGTGCGGATGAGGTAACGCAGTTGTTGATAGCGATGAGAGAAGTCGGAGGAGTCGATCGTAAACGTAGTGGCGCTGCTGATCGCATCCCCGATCGGCACTCCGTTGAAGGAGGTGATCTCAGCGGCCAATTTGATACCCGCGTCGGCAGCAGGGCTATCCTCTCCCAGGAAGATGACCAGCACGCGGCCGTCGTTCAGCTCGCGCAGGGTCATGCCGTAACCGTAACCGGTCGATTTGGTGAAATCTTCATCGTCGAAATTGGCGGCATCCAGTCCCACGTGCCCATCTTTGAAGGCCCGGCTGAAATCGCGCAGAGCTACGTAGAAAGCATTGGGATCATTATTGTCTTCAGCCGCCTGCACCATCGGTGAGATCTGGGCGTACAAAGAGTCCCAACCGGGCGCCTTGCCCACAATGCCGTTGAACGCGTATTCATTCTTCAAGAGTTCGACCATCTTGTCGAACGCGTCCGTGTAAGTATCGCCCGAGAAATCTTTGATGGCGACATCCTGTGGCTCATACAGCTCAAGTGAAGTTTCGGCGTCCTGGCTGACCGTAAACGTTTCGCTGTCCAGATCGACAATCGAATAACCGGCCGGGATGGGGCCAACGGGGTCGTCAGCAGTAAAAAGGAGGCCGTCGGCGCCGAAGGCAGTAGGGAATTGCTGATCGCCATCCGGCGCCCACACTACCAATTTGCCACCGAGGACTTCGTCTTTATTCTCGGTGTTGGTGATCACCGAGGCCAGATAACTCGGCCAGCCGCGTGAAGGGTCGTCGCCTTCCGAATAGGGGCCGCCATAAAGATTGGGCCAATACGCGACCGCGTAAATTTGCACGCCTGTATCTGTGTTGCCATCATTGTCTACATCTGCATTTTCACCGGTTGGCTGCTCGGGCAGGTTAAGTGAATAGGTCCCGTGCATGGCATCTGTATCGATATCCACGAAGCCCAAAGTCTGCGAATCAACCGGGATCTCCCATTCCATATCGCGCTGCACAAAACCATACATATCCACTAGCGCCACTGCGTGCTCCACGTAGTAGTCGGTGATGATGGAGTTGGTGTAGTCGAAGCTGCCCGTAATGCGGTGCGGTCCTACATCTCCGTTTGCTTGCGAGCTCGTTCCCGAGCCGCCAAAGAAACTGCAGGCGATCAGTGCGAGAGCCAGGGCAGCCAACGGAGCAATTATCAGTTTCTTGTTCATCTTCCACCTCGATTAGAAATTTTTCAGCGTCTGAGCGGGCGGCGGGATTCGAACCCGCGAATATCAGCTTGGAAGGCTGATGCCTTACCACTTGGCGACGCCCGCGTGCGGGTATTCTATCAGGGGTGTTCTTCCGTTTTTCAAGTCGCCTTGTCCAGTGCCCTTGACATGGCGCTTGCAAAGCTCTTGTTTGCCGCTATCTATGTAATTAATAGGCCCATGACCCACTCAAAAGTTTTAACTATTAACGAACACCCCCGCCTCGAATGATGATGACAACTCGCTCTGCGGTAAAATTCCCCTCATGACCCAGCACACCCCCACCCGCGACCGCGTCGCACTCTCAGATATCCAGCTGGTTCCGGTGCCGCTGCGCCGCCCCGATTGGATCCGCGTGCGCGCCCCCATGGGCGAGAGCTACGAGAATATCAAGCGCCTCATGCGCAGCAAAGCGCTGCACACCGTGTGCGAAGAGGCCATGTGCCCCAACATCGGCGAATGCTGGGGGGCGGGCACAGCCACCTTCCTGATGCTGGGCGACGTGTGCACACGCAGCTGCGGCTTCTGCGATATTAAGCGCGGCACGCCCAACGAAATGGATTGGACCGAGCCGCTGCGCGTGGCCCAGGCCATCAAAGATATGGACTTGAACCATGCCGTGATCACCAGCGTCAATCGCGACGAGCGCGCCGACGGCGGCGCGCCGATCTTCGCCATGGTGATCAAGCGCATCCGCGCCATTCACCCTGGCTGCTCGATCGAAGTGCTGATCCCCGATTTCAAGGGCAGCGCCGAAGCGCTGCGCATTGTGATGGAAGCCCGCCCCGAGATCCTCAACCACAACGTGGAAACGGTACCTCGCCTATTCAAAAAAGTGCAGCCGCAGGATAATTACGATTGGGCCGCGGCCACGCTCAGCAACGCCAAAAAGATGGATCCCGAAGTGTTGACCAAGAGCGGCATCATGCTCGGCTTGGGCGAGACGCTGGACGAAGTGAAAGCCGTCATGCGCGATCAGCGCTCCTGGGGCGTAGACATCCTGACCCTGGGTCAGTACCTGCAGCCCAGCAAGAAACACCTACCAATTGATCGATACGTCACCCCCGCCGAATTCGCCGAGCTCAGGGAATATGGCATGGGCATCGGCTTCCAGTGGGTCGAGAGCGGCCCGCTGGTTCGCTCCAGCTACCACGCCGCCGAGCAAGTGCGCGCCCTCAGTGTGGTGCACCGCAAGCTCTACGGCGAGGCCGTTCAGTAAATCCTAAACTATCGAATGGGGGCTTCCGGTGTAAAATTCCGCTGGTTTGCGAGCGGGGGTGCGCACAACTAGAGGCGGCAACATGGCAGAACTGAGATCTACGCAACCCACACCACGCTGGCTTTATCGCTTCCTATATTGGATGCGCAGCACACCTTTGAATGGTGTGCTTTTTGCAATCGCGCTTTTTCTGATCGGCGCTGGCCTTTCACACTGGGCCAGTTGGCAATCTGGCAGCCTGGCCCGCTATCAGTTTGATACTCAACTTCTATTTCCCGCAATTTGGCTGCCAGCCAACCTGCTTTTCTGGATCTGGTTGGACAGCATTGCCCGCAATGCGATCAACGATTTTGCCAACGGAACAGGCAAAAGCAAACCGGAAACAGAAAAAATATACGACGACTTCATCTCGATCGGCACAACTTTAAGCCTGGTGCTATTGATCGCCGGTTTAGCCCTTGGCTATGTTGACTCAGCCGCGCGGGCCGCAGCTTACGGCGTTACGCAACCTGCGCTTGTGTTACTCACTAGCGCTATTCCAATTCTTGGGGGCGTTGTTGAAACCCTCTCAGTATTTCGCTTGTTTCGGCAGCTTTTCCTGGTCAATAAACTGTATAAAAATGTAAAAAGGATCAACCTCTTCAACTTATGGCCCATCTACGCATTGTCGCGTTACGGATACACATTAGCGCTCTTGTTCATTGTCGCGACAGTAATCATCGACATCGCCTTTAGGCTTTTAGGCGGGGCTGATCTCCCCGTGGGAATTATTATTTATACACTTGTCATCTCGCTCATCGTTTTCATTGCCCCACTGATGGGCATCAACCGGCGTATTCGCCGCGAAAAGGAACAAGAACTGCAACGCCTGGGCACTCAACTTAATACGATCTATGACGAGACCGAGGCAGCGGTACGCGCCCGCAAGTTGGCTAAGGTGACGCCCTTGCGTAGCGCCGCCGGCGCACTCAAGGAGCAGATGGACGCAGTGCAGAAAGTGGCTACTTGGCCCTGGAACCCGGGCTCGCTGCGCAACCTGTTCCTGCCCATCTTGCTGCCTTTGTTCATTGCGATCTTGCAGCGTTACGTGCTGACTTTTCTCGGCTTCTAACCCGCTCGCTTCTCGATCAGATCGAACGTAGCGCCAAAGATATTTTTGTTGCCTTCGAGGAAATCATGCGGGAAGCCCAGGTCAATGCGGCTCGCTTCCGCGAGACGCTTGAGCTGGTCCGCAGACAGTTCCCATTCCAAAGCCGCTATATTGTCTGCAAGGTGAGCTGCAGTTCGCCCCGCTATGATGGGGATGATCTGGCCGTGTTGAGTCTGCTGGCGCACCCAGTTCACCGCCACTTGCGCCATCGATCTTTTGCTTTCCTTCGCAATCGCTCTCACCATTTCGATGATTGCTTGCATCCTAGGGCTGATCGTCGTGGTATCGCGCGCGGAGCGGGTAGGCTCAGTATTGCCCTTGTCATATTTACCGGTCAGGATGCCGCCTTCAAGCAAGCCCCAGGCC
>JBKJWG010000201.1:0-13586 GCA_046716985.1 Anaerolineales bacterium
TCTCTCGATTCGCAGTCGGAAGCGTTGATCCAGGCGGCCATGGAACCGCTGATGCGCGGCCGCACTAGCTTGGTTATCGCTCACAGGCTCTCCACAATTTTGGCGGCGGACATCATTTTGGTGATGGACGAAGGCCGTTTGGTAGAGCAAGGCACGCATGCGGAATTGCTGGCCCAAGGCGGATTGTATGCAAACTTGTACGAGACGCAATTTCGGCATGCGCGTGAAAAATTGTCCACCCAAGGAAGTTAGTCGTAAAACGTAATGTTGCACGTCTTTACAAAGTTCTAAATTACCTTTACAATTAAATCTGATCACCAAATATCCCCGGGGTTGTTTTAATAAGGAGGAGAAAGTGAATTCGCCTAAAAAATCTACCGTCTCTTTGGTTGCCGCTATTTTTGCATTGCTGCTGGCACTAACCTTTGCTTCGCCAGCTTATGCTTCCGGTTTTGCTCAAGACATTTGCGAAGCCAACGATGGCACGTGGTCAGGGCCTAATAACATGAATGGCACCTGCACCTATGTATCGGGCGATATCATCGCAGTAACCAATTGCGGGGCTGGTTACAGCTATCTAGTGTATTTTGTAGCCGATGCTGAAACGGGAAGTGATTGCATTGCGGATCCCTCACCCGACCTGGGCGGTACGACCGCCAACAGCGATGTACCGACTACGCTCAACCTGGGCGGCGAAAAGAACGGCAGCGCCACTTTCCCAGCGGGCACCTGCCCTCAGCAGTGCACCATCAGTCCCAGTCTTCCCAACAACGCGGCGAATGACCTACCCGCCGATGCACTCGCCACGATGTACATGCGTGTAGTCGATGAAGGCGGCGTGCCGGGCAGCGGAACCTACACGGTTTGCTTCAACAACCCCAATCATGAACTAGTAACGATCTACCGTTTCGTCAGCGGAGCGTGGGTGGCGGTGGCGGTAAGTGAAGGCAGCCCGATCTGCACCACGGCCTCCGGGGATGGATCTTTCTACTTAGGAAATTGATTAGATAATCTGACTTGAAAGCCTCCAGCAATTGCTGGAGGCTTTTTATTTTCGGGCGCGGTAAACTTCCCCCATGTTCATCACACTCGAGGGTCCGGACGGAAGCGGCAAGACTTCACAGCTGCCGCTGCTGGCGGAAGGGCTGCGCAAGCAGGGTTATGACGTGCTGACCACGCGCGAGCCGGGCGGCACGGCGATCGGCGACCAGGTTCGCCAGGTGCTCTTCGATCTCAACAACAAAAGTATGCATCCGCGCAGCGAGATCCTGCTTTTCCAGGCTTCGCGTGCGCAACTGGTGGAAGAAGTGATCCGCCCCGCGCTGGCGGCCGGCAAAGTGGTGCTGTGTGACCGCTACGCCGACTCGACCCTGGCCTATCAGGGCTATGGCCATCGCGTGGATCTAGAAACGTTGGGCGAGATCGTGCATTTCGCCACCGGCGGCCTAAAGCCGGATTTGATTCTCTTCTTGAACATCAGCGTTGAGGAGGGATTAAAGCGCCGCACCGCGGGTGGCGACTGGAACCGATTGGACGATTACGACATGGAGTTTCACCAACGCGTTCACGACGGCTACAACAAGATGATGGCGGCCGAGCCGCAACGCTGGGTGCGGGTGGACGCCGCACGACCCGCGGACGCGGTGGCTGCGAAATTGCAAAAGATCGTGCTTGATCGATTGAAGCAAGCGAAGACTTCCCAGTAACCAATATAATAAGCACAGGAGCACTTTGAGCGACAGCCCCATTTTTGGTCCCGTCCAGCAACCATTACTGATCGTCATCTCCGGCCCCTCGGGAGTTGGCAAAGATAGCGTGGTGCAACGCATGAAAGAGCGCGGTCTGCCATTCCATTTTGTAGTTACGGCCACGACGCGACCGCCGCGGTCAGAGGAAAAAGAGGGCCAAGATTACATTTTCGTGCGCCGCGAAGCTTTTGCCGAGATGATCGAGAAGAACGAACTGCTCGAATACGCCATCGTCTACGGCGACTACAAAGGCATTCCCAAGGAGCAGGTGCGCAAGGCCCTAGCCAGCGGCAAAGATGTGTTGATGCGCGTTGACGTACAGGGGGCAGCCTCGGTCCGCAAGATCTCGCCCGAAGCCATATTGATCTTCCTGACCACGTCGAGCGAAGACGAACTAGTGCAACGTCTGCAGAAGCGCAAGACTGAGAAGAGTGAAGACTTGAAGCTGCGCATCGCCACTGCCCGCCAGGAATTCAAACGCATCGCTGAATTCGATTACATCGTGGTCAATCGCGAGAATGAACTGGATGAAACCGTGGACACGATCGTGGCCATCATCGCGGCCGAGCACCAGCGCGTGGCGCCGCGCCAAGTGCAGCTGTGAGCGCTAGCGCTCCGCTGCCCGCAGCCGAAAGCCCGCAAGACGTTCCCCCGCTTCGTATTCAGCCCGCGCGGGTAACCGTGCGCATGCCGCAGCGCGAGCCGCGCGTAGTTTACGCGCTCATGGCTGTGACCATATTTATTTACCTGCTGCAGTACGTCACACAGAATCATCTGATGACCATGGGATTAAGTTGCCCGTATTTCAGCTCAGAGGATCTGCCTGCTTGTTTTGGCCTTAAGGTCAACGAGCTCATCATAGACGGGCAATGGTGGCGCTTGATCACGCCTGTGTTTCTGCACGCCAGCCTGCTGCACATAGGCTTCAACATGTACGCGCTGTACGCGCTCGGGCCGGAGCTTGAGCGTCATTTCGGCCACTTGCCGTTTCTCTTGCTGTATCTGCTGAGCGGCTTCGCCGGCGTGGTGCTTTCTTTTATGCTGACCGAAGCGCCCTCGCTGGGCGCATCGACGGCGGTCTTTGGGCTTCTGGCGGCGCAGGGCGTGTTCGCCTACCGCAACCAGCGCGTGTTCGGCCGGCGCGCCCGCACAGCGTTGATGAGCATCATCAACATCGCTGTTATCAACTTGCTGATCGGGCTAACGCCGGGCATCGACAACTGGGGGCATATGGGCGGGCTGATCGGTGGACTGATCTTTGCCGGCATTGCTGGACCGATATATGAAATTAAGGAAACAGAGGCTGAACTTAAGTTAGTTAACCAGACTCCACCAAGCCTGGTCTTGGTTGCAAGCCTGGCGGTATTTTTTGTTTTCGCCGCGGGAGTTCTCTATAAAATTCGCGGCTGACATTTGGAAAGGTTATTTCTTGTAATCCGGCTCGCGCTTCTCGGTGAAGGCCGCCAGGCCTTCTTTGTGATCGGGACCCAAACCAGCAATCTCTTGTGTGTGCGCTTCGTAATCCAACACTTCTTCGAGATGAGGCAGCAGCGCTTTGTTGAAATCGCGCTTGGTGAGTCCCATCGCGTTCACAGGTCCGTTGGCGAGTTTCATCGCCCAATCCCAACTCGTCTGCTCTAGCTGCTCCGCCGGCACGACCGCGTTCAGCAATCCCCAGGCCAATGCTTGCTCGGCGCTGATCAGCTCGTTGAAGAAAGCCGCTTGCGTTGCGCGGCCCAAGCCAATGATGGCCGGCAGCATGAGCGATACAGCGGAATCAGGCGCAAGGCCAATGCCGCCGAAGCCGACCACGAAGCGCGCCTCCGGCGAGCCGATGCGCAGGTCGCAGGCCAGCGCAATGCCGAGCGCGGCGCCGGCGGTGGCGCCCTGAATGGAAGCCAGGATCGGTTTCTCCAGCTGGCGCATTTGTAAAATCAGCGGGTTGTAATTCTTTTGAAGATGCTTGCGAAAGGAAACATATTCCCCGCCGCCGAATTCGGTAACGTCTTGCCCAGCGCTGAATAGCTTACCATTTGCTTTTAGCAGCATGCAACGCACGGCCACGTCGCGCTTGGCATCTTTGAATATCGACTGCAATTGACCGACCATCTCGGAATTAAAAGCGTTGGCCTTCGGCCGGTTCAAGGTGATAGCGAGCACACCTTCTTTTATTTCCTTGAGCAACATGTCGTCAGCCATCAGGCTCCTGAGAACAACAATCCCCAGCCAGTGGGGATTGTGAGTGGTTAATTTGTGAAAATAATTGGGCTAGGTGAGGGGTTCGAAATCCTCGCCTTCGCTCTCTTCACCTTCGTCATCGTCGTAGTCGATGGCCAGTTCGATCTCTTCGTCAGGCAGGCGCACCCACAGCATCAGCATTTCGCCTTCGTCGGTGCGGGCGTTGCGCGCAGCCACAATGGGCGCTTGCTTGTTAGTGCCGTCTTCGTCGCGGTATTCCAGATTGATGGGATCGTGCTTGCGCCAAGCGCGGTAGCAGCGCTCGACTAATTCGCCGCCGTTAAATGTGCGTAAATGGGTAAGGGCTACTCCGTACAAGGTCGGCCCTTCCATCACCCCCGTGGACCAGCCTTCGTCCACCACTTCAAAAGTCGGCGGTGGACCTTCAATGATGGTGATCTTTTCGTCCATGCTTTTGACCTATGCGCGCGTAGTTTACCATATGGAGATTAAACAAGTGGGCGCTAGTCAATAGGTCTTACCGGCCGCCAATTGCGCCCGTTATAATGCGCGCCCATGTACAAATTAGTCATTCTGGTCGAGCCGCAGGAAGATAGCGTCCGCTTTGACAGCCGCTGGCCGCTCTTTTTGGCCGAGGTGGAGCGCATGCCCGGGCTGATGCGTGAAGTGACCAGCCGCGTGGATCGCGTGCTGGCAGGAAACTTTCCAGTGCATATCATCCACGAGCTGTACTTTGATTCGCTCAAAGCGGCTGCGGACGCGATGGGTTCGCCGGAAGGTGTGCGCGCCGGGCAGGTGCTGCAAGAGATCAGCGGAGGCAAAGTAACTTTGCTGCTGGCTGATCATTTGCAAGACGAGCTCGCTCATATTCATCGCCACCAAGCAGATGCGCAGGCTGCGCCGCCAGCAGACCGCGCATGAAGTCTTTATCCAAACTTGCAAAAAGCCTCGGCTCCCGCAGAAGGATCATGTTTTTAGCGATCGGAGCCGCGGCGATCATCCTCGTCGCGGCGGGGCTGTATTACTATTTCAACAGGTACGTGCCATCCGGGCGCTGGGCGCGTTATGCAGAGATCCGCACCAACTCAGAGACATTTGCCAAGTACAGCCTCCAGCCAGGCACCCGTTGCGGGGACGCGTCCTTCGCATTCCCCACCAGCGGCGTCATCCTGGGCCTGTGGGACCAGTCCTATCACATCGGTCATCGCCATGCCGGCATCGATATCTTCTCGGGCAGCGAACCCGGTATCACGCCAGTTTACGCCGCCTACCCCGGCTTCTTGACGCGCCTGCCGGATTGGCGCGCATCGGTCATCATCCGCATTCCAAGCGATCCGCTGCACCCCGAGCGCCAAATTTGGACTTATTACACTCATCTGGCGAATGAGAATGGCGAAGGTTTTATTTCGGAGGAGTTTCCGCAGGGCACGTTTGAGAAATACGTAGAAGCGGGAACTTTCCTCGGCTATATGGGCGATTTCTCAGGCCATCCGGGCAGCCCAACGGGTTTGCATTTGCACTTCTCTGTGGTCAAGGATGACGGCAAGGGACAGTTCCTGAACGAGTTGAATATAAACAATACGTACGACCCCAGCCCATATTTCAATTTGAGTCTGAACCACAAGCAGAATCCAGACGACATTCCGCTTTGTACACAGGAAACTACTACTGAGGATCGGGACTTTGTCGAAACCGGCGAGTGAGCGCGTTGCCCTCGTCGTGAGGGCTGGCAGCCAATTCGGCGAAGCCGTAGCGCTCGAGTTGACGCACAGCGGCGTGCGCGTTGCGCTAAACGATCTGCTGCCCGATCGCATCGAACGGATCGCCAAGCAAATTGAAAGCGCCGGCGGCGTTGCTTCTGCAAACCCGGCTGACCTGACGCACAAGCTAACGTTGCAGACCATGCTACAAGACATCCTGGAAGCGTGGGGGCGCATCGACATCTTGATCTTCCTCGCCAGTGTGCAGCCGCCCGATGCGCTCTTAGATATGGACGAATGGGATTGGCACCGTGCCCTCGATCAAAATCTGACCGCGGCCTTCCTGTGCACGCAATCAGTGGGGCGCACGATGCGTGAGATCGGTGGCGGAACCATCATTTACATTCTGGCTGGCGACGAAACGAAATCGTCACCATCCTACGCAGCCGCGGCGGCCGGCTTACGAGCGCTAAGCGCAGCCGTTGCGCCCGAGCTAGCCAGCCACAATATTAAAATTCACGCGGTCGACGCCAAAGAAATTACTGCCGCGCAAGTAGTCGCCCTATGCGCAAATGAACTCGCTGCCACGAAATAGCACTTACAATTAACAACCTGATCGTCTACTCCAGCCGCGGAGGTTTTTTATGGCTACCCAATCCAAAGATGCATTGATCCTGGTTGAAATGCGCGCGCGTGTTGCGCTGTTGCGCATCAATCGCCCTGGGGCGATGAATGCGCTGAACACGCCGCTGATGATCGAGTTGATGGACGCGCTCGAAAAGCTGGACGCGGACGAGAACGTCGGCTGCTTTGTGCTGACCGGCGACGAGCGCGCTTTCGCAGCCGGCGCGGATATCAAAGAAATGGCCGAATCATCTTCGATCGAGCTGCTGCTTAAAGGCCATATCTCGCCCTTCGATCGCATCCAGCACATCAGCAAGCCCATCATCGCGGCCGTTTCCGGCTGGTGCCTGGGCGGCGGCTGCGAGCTGGCCATGTCGTGTGACATGATCGTGGCTTCCGAAAGCGCCCGCTTCGGGCAGCCCGAGATCAATTTGGGCGTGATGCCCGGTGCGGGCGGCACGCAGCGCCTGACGCGGGCGGTGGGCAAAGCGCTGGCGATGGAGATGGTGCTCAACAATCGTACGCTGAATGCAAAAGAGGCCCTGCGCTACGGATTGGTGAATAAAGTGATCCCAGTAGAACGCTATTTGGATGAAGCGCTGGCGCTGGCTACGGAGATCGCCGCCCGCGCGCCGCTGGCCGTGCGCATGGCGAAGGAAGCGGTCAACCGCGCCTTCGAAACCCACCTGGGCGATGGCATCGCCGAGGAGCGCCAGGCATTCTATTTCCTGTTCTCATCAGAAGATCAAAAAGAAGGCATGCGTGCCTTCAGCGAGAAACGCCCGCCGAAGTGGAAGGGGAGATAGAAAACAAATAGCCTACAAGAAAGCGGGATTTTAAAATGCGGAATAGCGATAAATTTGAGGGTTGGATCAAGCGGGTTGGTCTGGGCCTGATAATCTTGTTTGGAATGTTCTTTCTTTACAAGCAACTTGGTGGCGAAGGCATTCCGCAGCAGAATGAATCTGGGCTAGTGATCCAACCAATCTTAGACTCTATTTTCGTATTTCTTTTCGGCATGGGTTTCGCGGCGTTTGCGGCATTTTATGGATTAAATGCATGGACAAAAACAGCTGATGAATATAATGATTGGCTTCACAAATTTCTTTGGCGAACAAAACCAAGTGAGTTTAGATGGTCAATAACGGGAAATTCGTTCCCACTATGGAACGATTCGGATCATTTCAATTATAGGTTTCTTTGCTGGATTGTTAGTCAGCGTATATGGCGCATACAGCTTTTTGATGAATTTTATCTAGCAGATTTGTAAATTAATCCGGTCCCGCTCCACGATAAAGTGCGTTTGGTGTAGACTCTCTCCGCAAGCCCCGGTAGCTCAACATGGACAGAGCAGGGCACTCCTAAGGCCAAGGCTGTGGGTTCGACTCCCACCTGGGGCACTACGCACGGGCTTTGCCCGTGCTTGGGGAGTGTGCTAGTCGGCTATGCCGGCTGACGCAACTCCAAAAACAAATTAAAGCGGGTGGCATTTTACACAGCGCAAAAACAGCGCTGCCTGGAAAGTTAGTCAGCTTCGCCGACCAACGAACTAATCGATAGACAGTCGGACGCCGGGTGATGCTGATCACAAATTTGCCTCTCTTGTCAACTGGCTTGACATAGGACTCTCGCTGGGTATAATCCGAAATGACGAGCGTCCGGGTGCCCCCCTCACCTGGGCGCTTGTCATTTAAGGTAATAGTCTTTCGATTTCGACGGCACTTATTTCTACGTGAGCGGCAGGCGCAACGAGATCACGCGCAAATATCACAATACCAAGAAGAACCCGCGCGCTTCGCTGGTCATCGATGACCTGGCGACAGTTAGCCCATGGCGGCCGCGCGGCATTAAGATCTTTGGCGAGGTAGATTTTGTCGAGCACAAAGGCTACGTCGGCGAAAAAGAGTATTTGCGCATCAAGCCCGTGAGCAAAAGTTCCTGGGGCTTGGAGCGCAAGGTATAACCACACAGCTTCAGGCCGCTCATCAATTGCTCATTGCCCGAAACCTGCCTCAAACCTATAATTCAAGGTTGAGGCAGGCATGTCCCCAAAAACTTCGCGCACTAATTCAAATTTGATCCTAACCGGCGCCGCATTGGGCGCCTTCAGTGGGTTGGCGCTCGTCGGTCTGCTGGCTTTAGGCCAGCGGCTATTCGGCTCGCCTTTCGTGCCGTTCGATATCTTCGACTGGATGGCGCGCACGCTGCCCGGCGGGCTGATCCGTTTCGTCATCGGCTTGATGGTCGCCATCATTCAATTCCTGCAAAGTTTCCTGCCCATCGGAAATATTTCCGCGGCGGCCAAACTCGCCGAGCAAAGCATTGCTATTACGCAATTCATGGTGGGTGGCGCGGTTTTCGGCGCGCTGCTGGCCTGGCTGCACAGCAAACGCAGCATCGCGCTGTTCGGCCAAGTCGGCGGCTTCTTGCTGCTGGCTTTCACCCTCATTATTGAATCATCACTAGGCAATCGCGCTGCGACGGGTCTGGGCAGCCTGGTACTGGCTGTGCTATTTGTTGCTTGGGGCTGGGGTTTAGCCTGGTTGATCGAGCAACTGGAACAAAAGCCTGCGGCTAAAAAAGAAGGCGAGCTCTCTCGGCGGCAATTCCTTGCAGTAAGTGGCGCCAGCCTGGCGGCTACCGCGCTGGGCGCATGGGGCATCAGCCGGCTATTCGGCGAAGCTGGCTCGGCTACGGCGCAGCCAAGCAGCACGGCCGCGCCCGTGACCAACGGCGACCCTTTTGGCGCCGAGCTCACTTCGGGGCCAGCAGCTTCGCCTTCGCCGGAGGAGCTAGCCGCGCGCACCGCGCCAGCGAAAGGAACGCGGCCCGAACTAACTTCAAACGAAGAGTTCTATCGTATCGACATCAACACGCTGCCGCCCAACCTTCAGGCAGACGAATGGCGGCTGCACATAACCGGCTTGGTCGATAGCCCGCTCGAATTAACGCTGGACCAAATCCGTGCTATGCCCGCGCAAACACAGATTCTCACCATGCAATGCATTTCAAATCCAGTCGGCGGCGATCTGATGAGTTCAAGCCGTTGGACTGGCGTGCCTGCTGAAATCCTTTTAGCTAAAGCTGGAGTGCAAAGCGCGGCTGTCGGCGCGTTCATCACTTCCACTGACGGTTTTTATGAATTCGTGTCCATGGAAGATCTTGAAGACGGACGCAGCCTGTTCGTGTACGCGATGAACGGTGAGCTGCTGCCGCAAGAACACGGTTTTCCATTGCGCATCTACATTCCCAACCGCTACGGCATGAAACAGCCGAAGTGGATCGAGACCATCGAAATGGTCGCGGAGCCTATGACCGGCTATTGGGTCGAGCGCGGCTGGGACAAGGAAGCGCATCCAGAAACAGTTTCCGTGGTGGACACAGTGATGGTCGACCCGGACCAGGGCGAAAACGGGACGGCCATCTGCGGCGGCATTGCCTGGGCAGGCACGCGCGGCATCAGCAAGGTCGAAGTGCAGATCGACGATGGAGCTTGGGAATCGGCCGAGTTGATCAATCCGCCGCTCAGTTCGCTAAACTGGCTGCTGTGGCGCTATGCTTTCCCGCGCCTGGCCGGGCGGCATCGCGTGTCGGTGCAGGCTTACGATGGCGACGGGCAGATCCAGATCAGCAATTACACTTCGCCGGGTCCGGGCGGCGCAACCGGAATTCATTTTATAAACGTAGATCTGTGATAGTAAGAGCTTACACAAGGAGACAAGTACAAAGGATTATGCTTGTCTACTTGTTTACCTATTTACTTGTCTACCTGTTACTTGTCTACATTAACTAAAAGATATTGCTCCGCCAGGTGACGCAACTGCTCATATCTAACTGGCTTTAGTAATACTTGGTCTGCCAGGCCGGCATAGCGTTGCGCGGCGTCGCGGTCGCCGGTGGCGACGAAGACGCGGGTGTGGCCCAAACGCTGCTGGCCGCGCACCTGGCGCAGCACCACTTCACCGGACAGGTTGGGCAAATGCAGATCAAGCAAGATGAGATCCGGGCTGGTGAAGACCAGTCGCGCCCGAGCTTTATGACCGTTCTCTAGGATCTCGGCTTGATAGCCCGCATCCTGTAAGGCACGCCGAAAAAGCTCGGCTACCGGCGCATCATCTTCAACTACGAAGGCAAACGGAGTTGCCATCCCTTCTCCTTCAGATCGCTGGTCAACCTGGCGTAGCGATCTGTTCCGTAGTTAACCCTTCTCAATGCAAGAAGGTTCATTTTTCTAGCTCGAAGAACATAGGCTTAAGTACTAATCGTTGCGCCATTCTATAAGTTGGCACATGAGAGCGCTATTCAGGAAGAACACAGCCACAGATAACAGTTACGACGCGCTTGCGTTGACTAATCAAACAGCCGTATGGTATGATGCCCCCCGCCCTTGCACAGGAAACACCAAACGGCAATCTTGATTTAGGAGAAACAGATCAGTACATCTGAATATCGGGTAAACAGAGCCATTCGCGTCAAAGAAGTCCGCCTGATCGACGCGGACGGTGAAAATCGCGGGGTTGTCCCAATCGAAGAAGCTTTAAAGATCGCCGCCGAGGCGGGTTTAGACTTGATCGAGGTGGCGCCCAACTCGAAGCCCCCGGTTTGCCGGGTGGTGAGTTACGGCAAGTTCACCTACGAGCGCACCAAGAAAGAGCGCGAGGCGCGCAAGGCGCAAAAGAAAGTCGAAGTCAAAGAGATTCGGCTGCGCCCCAAGACCACCGAGCACCATCGCGGCTTCAAAACCCGGGCCGCACGTGGTTGGCTGAACGAGGGCAAGAAGGTCAAAGTGCGCATCCGCTTCCGCGGCCGCGAACGAGATTATCCGGAGATCGCTTTGCAAGACCTGAAAGAGATCGCCGCTGAACTGCAGGACATTTCCATTATTGAACAAGCCCCCGAGTTCGAGGGCCGCACCTTGTTGATGGTGCTGGCGCCGAACGACGGGTCGACGGCGCCGGTGAAAGCCGCTCCCGCGAGACCGGCAGCACAACCGGCGGCTGCAAGCGAAGAAAAGAAAGCGCCCGCGGCCAAGAAGAGCCCGGCGACATAGAGGTTGATGTGGCTGTAAAGAAATTCAGAATGAAGACTCACAAGGCTACCGCCAAGCGCTTTCGCTTGACCGGTTCGGGCAAGCTGGTGCGCACCAAAGGCGGCAAGAGCCATTTGCGCCGCCGCACCTCGGCGCGCACCAAGCGCTTATTCGCCGAGATGATCCCGGTGAAGGGCAAGAGCTACATTAAGACCATTCGCCGCCTGGCGCCTTACATGAGCAAATACAAAGCCAATCCCAACACACGCACGGCGAAGTAAGAGGAAAATATGTCACGTGTAAAGACCGGCATTACCCGCCGCAAACGACACAAAAGAGTACTAAAGGTCACCAAGGGCCAGTTCGGAACGCGCTCCAAGCTGATCAAGCGTGCCAGCGAAGCTCGGCTGAAGAGCCTGGCCTATTCCTATCGCGACCGCCGCAATCGCAAACGCGACCTGCGCGGCCTGTGGATCATGCGCATTAACGCAGCGGCGCGCATAAACGGCATCAGCTACAGCCAATTGATGAACGGGCTCAAGAAGGCTAACATCGATATCAACCGAAAGATGCTGGCCGACATTGCCGTGCGCGACCCGCAGACCTTCAAGACTTTGGTCGAGCAGACCAAAACAGCATAAACAACACACAACATAAATAAAAAGAGGCTGGCGATCACCAGCCTCTTTTTATTTATGCGCGACGACTAGATTTGAAACTCGCCGTTCTTGTAAAACAACTGGCCGTCCACTTTGATCTCGCTGTGCTTGCGCATGTCGCAGATCATGTCCCAGTGCACGGCCGATTGGTTGCTGCCGCCGGTTTCGGGGAAGCCGGCGCCTACGGCCAGGTGAATGGTGCCGCCGATCTTTTCGTCGTAGAGAATGCTCTTGGTGAAGCGATTGATGCCGTAGTTCGTGCCGATGCCCAACTCGCCCAGCACGCGCGCGTTCGCGTCTGTATCGAGCGTTTTGATCAAGAACTCCTCGTTCTTTTTGGCGCTGGCTTTCACCACTCTGCCGTCCTTGAACTCCAGGCGCACACCGTCCACTTCGCGCCCCGAATAAATAGCGGGATACGTGTACTCAACCCAGCCGTTCATCGAGTCCTCGACTGGGCTGGTGAAGATCTCGCCGCTGGGCATGTTGTGCGTGCCGGACGAATTAATGAACTTACGGCCTTCGATGACCAGGCTGGCATCGATATTGGGGCTGCGCAACTCGACCTTTTTCTTGCCTTTGAGCCATTGCACCAGGCGCTCCTGATTAACTTCCAATTCATTCCAGTTCTTGACCGGGTCGTCTTGATCGCAGAAGGTCGCGCGATAGACGAAGTTCTCGTACTCGGGCAGGCTCATGTCCGCTTCCTGGGCATAAGCCGCGCAGGGGAAATTGGTCAGCGTCCAGCGCAACGCGCCCGAAGCGCTGCGCGTCATGTAATTGGTCATCAGGTCTTTGCGCGCCCCGCCACGGATCTGCAAGCGGGTCGGATCGATCATGCTCAGGTTACGCGTGTTCTCCGCTGCGCTGATATTGATGTAGACATCCGCGTCTTCGAGCGGCATACGCTCGAAGGGCGAGAGGCGTTTCAGCTGCTCATCGTTACCTTCGCGAAACAGAATTTCTGCCATGGCATCCGAATTCATCAGAATGCTGGGATAGCCGCCGGCGCGCAGAGTGTAGCGATATACCTCGGCGGCCAGCGGCTCGGCGATCTTGTGCGCGCTGATCACCACCCAGTCACGCGGCTTGACCTTCACGGAATAATTGACTAAAGTCTTGGCCAGCTTTTCAATACGAGGATCGACCACGAAGCTCTCCTAAGAATGGGGTTGACTATGGAATTTTACACCCTGGGGCGTGAGAGAAAACCAGCGCTCCGAATTACAATACCTTAGATGATCAGCTCCGTTCGCAATCCGAAAATCCAAGAAATTCGCGCCTTACAAAGCCGCGCCCGCAACCGCCGCGAGGCCGGCGCCTTCATTGTTGAAGGCGTGCGGCTGGCCGAGGAAGCGCTGAATTCGGGCTGGCGCGTCAAGGCCGCTTTCTATACTCGCGGTCTGGACGAGAGCGGGCAAATGATCATCAAATCTCTGCAAGCTCAAAAAGTGAACGCCGAAGAAGTTTCCGAGAGCGTGATGAAAGCCATCTCAGACACAAAAAGCCCGCAGGGTATTTTGCTGGAGATGGAAGCGAAGGAAATGGCTATTCCCGCTCAGGCGAGTTTGGCGCTCGTCCTGGATGGGTTGGCGGACCCCGGCAACCTGGGCACGCTGCTGCGCAG